>NZ_KV799863.1:0-350 GCF_001810085.1 Corynebacterium sp. HMSC072A02
CCCAGCCTTTTCTTATGCCTAAGCTGGGGTTCCACTCGTTGTCGATATGGGTGTCGAATGTGGCAGGTCGCCCGTCTGGGTGGCCGCGTCGTGTGAGCTCTTCTTTCGTCTAGGCCGCGTATGCCGCTTCTCCCCATTGCGTCCAAACTCTTGATGCCTGGCTAGGTCCAGTGGATGTACAGGGGCTTCGGTGCGGACGTCACCATAGGAATTGACCTAACCGCTCCAGCCGCGGCTTACCTACCACAGACCTAGGACTATCCGGTGTTGATTTCACCGATCAGGCTGTTGGAACCAATTTAGAATCAAGATCACTGCATTATCCCAGGCTGCCCCGGGAATCCGTATCG
>NZ_KV799864.1:0-289 GCF_001810085.1 Corynebacterium sp. HMSC072A02
GGCGTGCTTTCAGGTCTGATTTCGACATCCGAAATGATTTCTCAATGTTGAACAGCCTGCGGTAATGCCCGATAACCTCACTAGCGGGAAGAGTAGTCAGGTCGGTTTCATAGCCTTTAATTCCGGCCAGGGCTCGGTGCTTGGCAGCAAGAGCGTAGTTAACCTTCTTATTCGGGGCGGAAAGATCAATATAGCGGTTGCGCTTGATTGCGATATCGCCGTCAACAGCACGTTTGGCTTTTGCGACTTGCTCTTTGATTCCGCGCAGGCTGCGTCTAGCCCGATCATG
>NZ_KV799865.1:0-632 GCF_001810085.1 Corynebacterium sp. HMSC072A02
TGACCCACCGGCCTAAAAGCCCGGCGGAAACACCAATCTCTTTAGCCACATGGGCAATCGGGCGCTCTGACTCGATTACCAGGTTCGCGGCCTCACGCCGGTACTCAGGCGTGTACTTCTTGCGCTGTTGACTCACAATGAACATCCTCTCTTACGGACACAAGATCCGTACAAATAGGGTGTCCACTAAACGAGGGTAACCTCACACTGCAACGGTTCCGTCTGGGTGTACACATACCTCTACGTCCCAATCTTTGCCAGGATACGTCGAACAAACCATGCTGTAAGCACGGGTTGCAACATGCTTAATCAACACCAATTACTCCTAACAATTCATCCGTAGGTGTCAAATCGTCCGTGCGCATCATCGGGGCCTGGCCCCCGGAAAGTAGACACGTCGGGGGTTAGCTATGCTGCTTGGGTCAGTGTAGCTGATGTGAGTGCTTCGAAGTCATCGGGGGCTAGAAGATTGCACCAGGAGTGTCGTCTGCGCGTGTTGTAGCGCATGCACCATCGAAAGACTTCTTGGCGACAGCTGATTGGACTGTCAAAGACTTTCTGATCACGTAGCACTTCACGCTTTAAGGTGGCGTTAAATGATTCTGCCAGGGCATTATCGGCACTCGTTCCCA
>NZ_KV799866.1:0-4706 GCF_001810085.1 Corynebacterium sp. HMSC072A02
GCAGCTTAGAGACTTCTTTTTCTAGCTGGCGGATTCGTTCAGAATCAGTCGTTGCTTGGGCTTTATCACGCATGGTCTTCGTGCGGGCACGTTTGCCGGTGCCGTACTGCTTAAGCCAGGAATAAAGTGAGGAACGATTGACTCCAAGCTCTGCTGAAGCCGCGTGAAGTGAGAGGTCCTCATTGTTTTCGTAGAGGGCCACAGCATCACGTTTGAACTGTTCGGAGTACCTAGGCATGGTGGTAGATTACCTTTCTTCCCAACCCAACCGGGCTGGATATCAGGTGTCTACCTAACAGGGTCAGGTCCGTGGTGAAGAAGGTAGTGGATTCAGCCGAGTGCCCTTTACCCTCCGTCGGAAGAAGAGTGGTGGAGAAGGCCTCTACGTCACGGTCTACCTTGGCCGGGGAACCTTCGGTTTCGCCGCCTTCGATCTCCTCTAAGTTTGACTCGTAGGCGTTGAAGGTGCGGGGTGCTGCGCGGTTCAGTTCCTTGGCCAAGCTATCGGCGTCGGAGGCGTCGGCGTAGGTGCCGCCGGTGGCGTCGGCAATGCACTGCAGTTCCTGCTGTGCCTCGGGCTCAACGTTGAAGCCGACGGTATTGATGACTAGGTCGATGCCCTGCTCCTTCAGCTCTTTCGCCACATCACACACGGGTGGCGGGGTGCAGGTGGCAACGCCATCGGAGACCAAGATGATGCTGCGCTGGCCTTCCTCTGGTAGCTCAGCGGCGGCCTTGCGTAGGGACTCGCCGATGGGGGTGAATCCTCGTGGCTGCAAGCCATCCATATGAGCGATCATCTTCTCAGAGTTACCGGCCTCGGGTGGTGTGACCACGGTGATGTCCTGGCAACCGGCCGCCTCATCTTCGGGGGCTTCGCCGGTGTTGCCGCCGTAGGTGACAAGCCCCAGAGGAGCGTCGTCACCAGCCTCGGTGATGAAGGTGCGGGCAGCCTCTTTGGCGGCATCAATGCGGGTCTGCCCGCCGGCATCGTTGGTGATCATCGAGCCGGAGGAATCGAAAACCACCATGGTTGGAGCCATGTTGCTGGAAGTGGAGTTGGCCGATTCGGAAGGTTTGTCTTCCGCGGCGGCTAAGGGAAACAGCCCGGTTGCAGCTGCGGCGGCTAAGACCGCGAGTATGGTCACTAAGGGCGCAAGTAGGGAGCGGAAAGTATGGCGAGGGAAAGTGTGCATGTGAGTTAAGTTACATGCCTTGTGGGTGCCTCGCTAGGCGAGCGTAGAGCTCAGGGGGAGTGGCCCCCGTTTACACCCCCGCTGCTAGTCATCTAAAGCCTGCAGGTAGAAGAAGCGGATTAGTGCGCGCCGGGGAATATCGAGAAGTGGGCGCAGGAAGCTAAGGCGGGCGGGCTGGGAGGAGGCGTCGACAAGCAGCAGCGTGCGTCCATCCCGTAGACGCTCCAGGGTGAAGGTCTCCTCGCCGCGCTCGATGTGGCCAGGGAGGGTGCCGTAGGTAAAGCCACAGCGGCCCTCCTCGCGGAATACACCCACCACTCGGCAGCGAAACTCCCACGGCCCCAATCCGAGCGAAACCTCCGCTCCTTCTTCTACGATGGCGTGGCTGGGAGTAACCCGGAAGAGGCCACTGCGCTGCAGGCCCCAGCGAAAAAGTTTGACTGCCGCAGTGTCATAATCAGCGTCGATGACGCGGGACATGTGCAGTTGTGGGAAGCTTGCGGTGGAGGAGTAGGAGAGTGGTTCGGGCATCGCTTAAGCCCTGTCGCCTGTACGGCGAAGCCAGGCGCAGAGTTCCTTCTGTGCGCGGTCCACACCTCCGGGGTAGCTTTCCTCAAGCTCGAGTTTGACGTTATCGAAAATGCGCTCTGAGATGAGCTCCGCGCGCTCTCTACTCAGTTGTCCTTGTAGTTCATCGAGCGGCACCTTGAGCTCCGTATAGGGGCTCGGGCGGAAGTACCAGGAGCGCATGTCTTCCGAATAGACGACAATAGTTGTCTTCGTCATGTGCGATTCCAGCACAACGTTCCCAAACACCAGCGACGTCAGCTTCTTGGATTCCATGGCCGCGAGTGTAGACCGATGTGAACGCCTGCTGCTTTTAAGCGGGTTTAACCTGCGGTAACCGGCTGGATGGAAAGGTAGTTGGCATCGCCAGCGCACCCTTCGAAGCCGGAAATTCGGATGAAGGCGCTGGCGGTTTCGCCGGGCGGGTAGACGCGCAGGCCGTCGGCCGCCTGGGGCTGGCAGGAAGTTGGGTCGAGGACACCGATGTTGGTCATCTTCAGGCCCGCACGGGCAGAGTGCCCGGGCTCGAGCGTGACGGTTGCTGTTTCTTGGCCCGATTCACGCTCGGCGGCGGGGCCGAGCTGGGTGCCGTCGTCATTGGTGACGGCAGAAACCCCGGGGAAGCCTTTCAACGTACACTGCGTGGAAGAAGTGTTGGTGAAGGTGATGTCAGCCAAGCGTGAGCCGGCGGCCCCCTGCGCGTTGGATAATCCGATATCGAGTAGCTGCGTGGTGCATGCGCCATCGGCTGTGGCTTGGGCAGTGTCGCGAGCGGTTTCGGTGCTGTCACCGGACTCAGGTGGTATTTGTTCGGAATCTTGCGCATCAGCGTCGGGTGCCTGCGGGTCTGCGGGTGCTGAAGCCCCGGATTCGGCGCTGGCTGCTTGAGCGGTGGGGGAGACAGCGGAAAGCGTGGCATCAGGGCTGTCGTCGGTGGCGCAGCCGGCCAGTGCAAGGGCAAAGGAACCGGCGGCGAGAACGGGGAGTAGTCGCTGCGTAATCATGGTGGGGAGTCTAGACGTTATGGACCTAGAGTTCCTGCAGGGCGGGGAATACCCTCTCCCTAAGTAATGGCGCGATAGTGACGTCCGGGGCGGCGGGATCGACCCAGGCTAGCTCGGCAATTTCCTTGTCAGGATGGGCAACGGAGATTTCTTCTTCACAGACATAGACGTGAGCGTGGATGGCGTGTGGGGCACCATTAGCCCCCGATGAGACGTAGGTGGCCAGGCGGCGCAGTTTCGACACATCAACCGTGGCGCGAACAGCCTCGTAGGCGATGAGCTGGGCAGCGTGGGCTGGGTTAATAGTCTCATCGATGGAGCCAAATGGCAGGACGAATTCTGGAGTATCGGTGGCGCGGATGACAAGAACGCGACCATGGTTATCGCGCAGGATGACAGCGACGATCTCAGCAATGTCTGCAGGAGATGACGAAGAATTGGCAGTCTCAGACATGCCTCCATAGTAGGTCCGCGTGGGGTCTGAGAGGCGGTGAAGGGAGAGAGGGGGCACCCGAAAACTGTCAGTAGTGTAACGGCTTGGACACAGTCCCTCACGTTAGAAAACGGCGACCCCAGTGCGCGTGTCATCATGGGGGAAGTCTTATAGACCAATACGAGAAGAAGTGAAAAGAGGAATTACTCAATGAGAAAAATTCCGCACCTTAAGAAAGTCATTGTGGGCTCGGCTTTCGCAGGTGCGTTCTTCCTGGGTAACCCAGTGGCGGGTGCTCAGGAGCTCCCCACCATCCCGGAGATTGATTCAGCAGGTTTCGTTGATCAGGTACGTGCGGATCTGCAGTCTGTGGGCATTGAGACCAAGCCCGTGGGCAAGGAGCTGACCGACGCCGTCGATACCGCCGTCAACGGTGCAACCGCGGCGGCATCGAAGGATGCGTCCCAGGCTGTTGCTGGCGCTGTGAACTCGCCTGCGGCGCAGCATCTCACACAGCAAGCGAATCTGAATACCCAGCTGCCGGATTTGGCTTCGGCGCAAGAATACGCCGATGCTAACGCCAGCATGGGACAAGCTCTGACAAACCCGACCCCCATCGGACTGCTGGAGGAAGCCACGCAGCCGGAATTTGTACCTCAGGGTACGGATCCGAACTATGTGTGGAAGAACGACCTGTTCTCCAAGGTTGCTGCTGGTAAACCGCACGCGGACTACGTTCTGCACCGAGTGCCTGGTTCTTACTACGATGCTCCCCAAATCCCCGAGGAATCTAACGTTGCGATGACCGAAGGGAAGTCTCTGTACGGCCCGGGTACCCCGCTGTACATTCGTGAGGACACCATGTGCACGCTGACGGCAGCCGGCACTGATGCCGAAGGCCGCAAGGTCGGTATTACTGCTGGCCACTGTGGAAATGTCGGCGATCCGGTGTCCTCGGCGGACTCCTGGCAGGTAGGCCCCACCGGCACCGTGGTAGCGAAGAACGCGAACCTGGACTACTCGCTCATCGAGTTTGGCTCCCAGGCCGAGGTAACCCGCAGCTATAACGGTGTGACCGCCCAAGGGATCGGTGGCACCACCCAGCCGGGCGATATTACCTGCAAGAGCGGTGTGGCTACCGGCCGCACATGTGGCATGACCTTCCAGCACAGTCAGAAGATCACCATCAACCAGGTGTGCGCGATGGTCGGAGATTCCGGTGCGCCGGTCTTCCACAATGGCCGCATTGTCGGCTCGGTATCCCGCGGACTGGTGCCAGGCCTGCCGTCGTGCCGCACCCCGTGGCAGGGCGCGCTGCACAACCCGACGGTCGTTTCTAATACCGATGTCATCATCGCGGATCTCAACCGCCGCGAGGGCGTAGGTTCCGGATTCACGCTTCCGGAGAACTAACCACCGCTGCGAAAAGGGGCCCTGCGGGGCCCCTTTAGTCGTGTGTGGGGTCCGTTTTCGTAAATAAGGCCGAAAAACTTGCGTTCTGAAGGG
>NZ_KV799867.1:0-6423 GCF_001810085.1 Corynebacterium sp. HMSC072A02
CACCACACCGCTACCATTTCAGTCTTCTGAACAGCGCCCCAACCGACCATGATCGTCGCCTACTCTAATCGATGAGCTGGATTTTTTATCGCAGCTCATTGGCTTAAACCCTCTCATCATGCCACTACAGCTCTCTCCGCGAAAGGCATTAATTGTGAAAAAGAAATACCCCCTTAACGTGCAATTACCGGCCCAACCTTTTGAGAAATTCGAAAGGCCTAGAACACCCCTACTCCATCGATGGCAGTTTTGTGCCGCCATTATCACGGCCGCTGTATTCTTTGCCTGCATAAGCTTTTACGGCTGGCTCAAGTTCAATGAGAAAAAAGACTATGAAGCCGCTATCGAGCACTGCGAAAAATATGTCACCTTCCATGCTAAATACCCTGGTGGAGTGTCTTTTCCGGAAGAAATTGAGCTTGGGACAAGTGCCTCCATCACCGACAGCACTCGGGTGTATGTAGGGTTTGGCGCCGTCGACTTCCCCAACGGATGGGGCACACCAGTACGCCACTATTACTCCTGCAATATCACAGTTAAAAACGGAGAAATTGAAGACGAATCTGTTGAGGTACTCAGCCGCTAGTTCACTCCAGACATAATTAGCCATTCCCTCGTACGAGCACAGATGACCGAATTAAGCCTTAAGTTTTACCCTTGCTTCTTGGCCTCTAGATATCCCGTCTGCTGGACTAATTCATCGCTTCACTACGTGCACATCCACACCACCGAAGAGGCTAAAGCAGTTGACGACTACCTCCGGAGCGCTGGCAGGTAGATCGGCGGGGTCGATAGCTCCACGGTCAACCTTGATGTCGTGTCCTCCAAAAAGGCCGATGCCGCTGACTCGAACTCGGAAGCCCTCAGGAATCCATACGTCGACACCGCCAAAGATTCCAACCGCTTGGATGGTGGTTACGTGGTCTCGCAGTGAAGCACCGCGCAGGTCTACGTCTGTCCCACCAAAAATGCCTATTGTGGTGTGGCGAGAGGCAATGGGAGTACTTCGAACCGTGGTGCCACCGAAAATATCCAGTGAGAGGCTCTGAGCACCACTCACGGATGATTCGACTTGAGCTAGTGCACGGTCAACGGTTGTAGCTAGCTCACCATCCACAGTGTTCAGCGCGTGTGAGCTCTCTGAGGCAACCTCATGGCTACCAAAGAGTACCCTTTCGGGTTCCTCAAGGAGATCTGAAACGAGGTCGAGCAACTCACCGCGCGTCGTCGCATTGGCGCATGCAGACGAACGTTCCTCAAATTCGGCGACGCTGAGTTGGCCTACAGACATCGCGTCAGCCAAGACTTGAGAAGCTGTGGTGCGCTGAGAATTAGTGCATTTAATGTCGCGTGGTTCCATGGCTTTACCTTACGTGGAACCACATGAATGAGCAGGGCAACTAGAAATTGGCACCTACCCATTCACCTCATTTCGCTATAGCTCAATACCTGGTTCAAAGTCTGGCAGACGCTCCCCCACACCGAGAAGCTCGGCGATAGCGGCAACGGCACGCTCGGCAGCCTTGCCGTCACCGTAGGGATTTACGGCGTTGGCCATAGAAGTGTACGCAGCGTCATCGTCAAGCAACAGCTTGGCTTCCGCCACGATGAGACTACGGTTGGTGCCCACAAGCTTCACAGTGCCGGCAACAACAGCTTCAGGACGCTCTGTGTTCTGGCGCATGACTAGGACCGGCTTACCCAAGGCTGGTGCTTCCTCCTGGACTCCGCCGGAATCAGTGAGAATGATCGTTGCGCGATCAAGAAGCTTGGTGAACTGGTCGTACGGAAGTGGATCCGTAATGACAACGTTGGGCAAGGACTCGACTTCCGGAAGCACAGCTTCACGAACCTTCGGGTTCAGGTGCAACGGCAGGACAAAGTTGATGTCCGAATAATTCTCCGCAAGGTCCTTGACTGCGCCGCCAATTTCCTTCATCGCTTCAAGGTTTTCGCGGCGGTGGGTGGTCACCACAACCAGACGCTTGTCGGATTCAGCCACTGCCTGCAGGGCAGGATCCTCAAACGCGGTATCCCAGCTTGCTGCCTCTAGGAGAGCATCAATGACAGTATTGCCTGTAACCGCAATCTCCTTGGAACGCACGTTCTCACGGCGTAGGTTCTCCATCGAACCTGCCGTCGGGGCAAGGTGTAGCTCGGCTACTTGCCCAATCAGCTTGCGGTTAGCTTCCTCCGGAAACGGAGAGTGAATATCGCCGGTACGCAGACCTGCTTCGAGATGGACGATTTTTACGCCTCGGTGGAAGCCAGCAAGTGCTGCAGTCATTGCAGTCGAGGTATCGCCCTGGGAAATAATGACATCAGGCTGCTCCACATCAATGATCTCATCGAGCCCCATGAGTGCACGAGAGACAATCTCATTAAGGCCCTGACCGGGCTTCATGAGGTGAAGGTCCAGCTTTGGCTCAATTCCAAACATGGTGTTGACCTGCTCCAGCATTTCCTTGTGCTGGCCAGTGGAGACGGCTACGGATTCAAAACGCTCGTCCTTCTCCAGCGCCTTGATGACCGGTGCCACCTTGATGGCCTCAGGGCGGGTTCCGTACACGGTCATAATCTTTGGCTTAGACATCGACATCCTTCGTTTTACCGGGAGAGAATCTCCATAGGAGTCTACCGCGCTTATGTTTCGCGCACACGGCTCGGATTCGAGAAGGTAAGCGCTAGTCCTCGCTCACGGTGACTTCGCGCGGCTCTTCAAGGCAATTGGTGCGGGGCTCAGCCGCCGCCACGCTGGCCGTTAGCAGCGCTGACATGGCCACGGCCGCCGATACCGCATGCGTACGCTTCGAAGTCTTCACAAGTATTAAGTTAACTGAAGCGAATGCATTATGGGAAGAGTTCCTCTCATATCTATTCGGTATCCCTGTTCGCTCCGCTGCCAGAAGGCCACCTGCCCCGGACTGATTTGGCAGGTAGGCTATTCATGAGAATTGCACGTTGCCCGTACGTTGTACGCAAACGCCGGCTGTTGCGCTGGCTAAAAGTAAGGGGATGACTAGTTTCCAATGATCCAATTTGTTGTGGGTGCTGCCGCCGGATACGTCTTTGGAACCAAGGCGGGGCGCAAGCGCTATCACCAAATTAAGGGTGCCTACGAGAAGGCCGTCAACTCCCCAGCCACCAAAGCCGCGGTGCGCTCCGCACGCAAGGCAGTGGCCAACCGCTTGGACCCGGAACCGCGCATGCGTGAGCTTAAGGATTACAACAAGGGGCGCCGCGGCAAGCGTGGCACCGCGGATGGTGTGCAACCGGATCGGATTTACGAGCCGGACGAAGATTAGCGCGTACGCTACAACGCGTGCGCGCGGCTGCGGATTAGCGGGGGCGTCGGTTAGCGCACTCCGCGGAAAGCGCGGTCGTTGAGCTCGCGGCGGGCTTGCTCGAGGGCGACGAGGTCCGCGAAGAGCGAGTTATAGGATTCTTCGTCGTCGGAGGGGCGCATGCGGCCTAGTTGGGCCTTGAGTTGGGCTACTTGGTCACCCACGCGAGCCTCTTGGAGGCGGGAGAGCACGGAATCGGCGTAGGCCTCAAGGTCGGTATCGGGGTTGCCGGTCTCCCCTAGCTTGATCGGTTCCACGGCCAACTCAGAAACGAAGTTGCGGGCCATAAGATCCGGCATCTCGCCGGCCACGGCGGCTAACCATTCCACGCCGGGTTGTTCGGCACCGGCGGTCACGCCGCCGAGCGTGGAGATGGCGCGGCGGATGGTGCGGTAGGCCTCGTTTGAGTAGGCATCCTCCGTAATCCCGTCGAAGTAGCTGCCGGCGATCTGCGGGAATTGCAGGGCCAGCTTGAGGGCCTCGCGTTGCGGCCATAGGTGCGGCTCGCGGGGGCCGGGGATGTGCATAACGGGGGCGTTGGTCTGCGCGGGCACAGACGAGGTCTGCTCCAGGGTGGCAAAGCGCGGGCGCTGCTCCTTCTTCGGCTTGCGTGCCTCCTGGCGTACCTGGTGAAGTACTTCCTCCGGATCGGGCCAGCCCACCCAGCCGGCAAGGCGGCGGGCATACTCACGCTGCAGGGGTTGGTCGCGGATCTGGGCCACCACGGGCACCGCACGCCGCAGGGCTTGTAGGCGACCCTCCGCGGTATCGATGCTGAAATCTGAGATGACGGAGCGGATGACGAACTCAAACATGGGGATGCGGTCCGCCACCAGATCGCGCACGGCGGCGTCGCCACGCGCAAGGCGCAAATCGCACGGATCCATGCCATCGGGGGCCACGGACACAAAGGACTGGCCGGTGAACTTCTGCTCGCCCTCAAAGGCTCGCATGGCGGCCTTCTGTCCAGCCTCGTCACCGTCGAAGGTATAGATGAGCTCGCCGTGGAAATAGGAATCATCCAGCATGAGGCGGCGCAACACCTGCAGGTGATCGGCACCGAAGGCGGTACCACAGGAAGCCACGGCGGTCTTCACGCCCGCGGCATACATGGCCATGACATCCGTATAGCCCTCCACCACCACGGCCTGGTGCTGCTCCGCGATGTTGCGCTTGGCCAAATCCAGCCCGAAGAGCACCTTGGACTTGTGATAGAGCATGGTTTCGGAGGTGTTCATGTACTTGCCCAGCTTGTCATCGTCGTAAAGCTTGCGCGCGCCAAAGCCGATGACGTTGCCGGATAGGTCCTTGATGGGCCACAGCAAGCGCCGGTGGAAGCGGTCGATGGGACCGCGCTTGCCCATCTTGGAGATGCCGGCGGCGTCGAGCTCCTCGAAGGAAAAGCCCATGCGCAGCAAGTGCTTGGTGGCCGTGTCCCAGCCCTCCGGGGCATAGCCGCATTCGAAGGCGTAGATGATTTCCTTGGAGAAGCCGCGGTCAAGGAGGAACTCACGAGCAGTTGCGGCCTGCGGGGTTTCCAGCTGCTGACGGTAGAACTCGTGCGCGGCCTTGTTCGCGGCGATAAGCCGGCGGCGGGTGCCGGGCTTTTCATCGCGCGCACCGGTGGAGCCGCCCTGGTAGTTGATGTGGTAGCCAATCTTCTGGGCCACGGCCTCGACGGCCTCCGGGAAGGAAACCTGCTCCATCTCCATGAGGAAGCTGAAGACATCCCCGCCCTTGCCGGTGGAGAAGCAGTGATAATAGCCGCGCTGCGGGCGCACGTGAAAGGACGGAGTCTTCTCATCCTTGAAGGGGCTCAAGCCCTTCAGCGAGTCATAGCCAGCGGGTTTGAGCTGAACGTACTCGCCCACGATCTCATCAATAGGCGCGCGTTCACGGATAGCTTGGATATCGCTGTCCGGAATTCTGCCTCGTGCCATGCGTACAGACTACCCCGCCCGCCGGAGCTACAGGTACCCACGGCTGGGTGGATCAGTGGCGCCAAGTCCCACATCCCCAAACAACCTGCAGTGGGGATTGGGAAAAGGCCTGGTCCGGATTTCTGGTTCAGGCCCTATACCTGCAATGATGGGGGCCATGTCCCAATCCTCCCCCTCCAAAAAATCGCTGCCGGCCATCATCGGTGGCGCGGTTCTAGTCCTCGTCGCGGGCTACTTCGGCATTGACCTCGGTGGCTCCGGCGATGGCGCGGACCAGAAGGCAGCGCCCTCATCGGCTGCGTCTGCTTCGTCCGCTGCATCCGGCGCATCCGGTGGCGGCGATGGGGATGAGGGGGACGTCGCAAAGCAGGGCGAATCAGACCTGCCTACCTGCGCCATGGATTCCCTGCCGCAGGAGGCGCACGAGACCGCCGAGGATATCCTGGCCGGCGGGCCCTATGACTACCCCGATAACGACAACGTGCGTTTCGGCAACTATGAGGGCGCGCTGCCGCAACAGGCAAAGAACTATTACCGCGAATACACCGTGGAAACCCCGGGGATTGGGCACCGCGGGGCAAAGCGCATCGTCACCGGCGGCGGCAGCGAGACCGACCCGGATGTCTGGTATTACACCGACGACCACTACGACAGCTTCTGCAGTATCCCGGACGCGGAGGACTAAGGCATGCAACGCATTCTCATCACCGAACCCATCCGCACGCGCGAGGACTTCTATAGCGCGCTCGGCCGCCTGCACGGCTGCACGTCCGGTGCCCCGCGCAACCTCGACGCTCTGGCGGACTTCCTCCGCGAGCAGCACATCGTGGCGATTATCGCCGCGGATTTCGACATGGTGGAGGAAGATTTGGCGCGGGTGTCAGCCGTGCTGGAGGACCAGGGTGTCGCGCTGGTGCGCTAGTGAGGTTGTGGGCCGGCTGCGGTTATGGGCCGGCGGGTGGTTAGCCCGCCGGGGCCTTAGACCTTAGAGGCCGAGGGCGCGCTTGACGGTGTCGCGCACTTCCGGTGCGAGGTAGTTCAGCAGGCCGGCGATGACCGCGGTGGCGCCTGCGGCGCCGAAGAGGGCGCCGAGGATGGCGGGGAGGACGCTTCCGCGGCTCGAGCTGTTGCTCGAGTGG
>NZ_KV799867.1:6523-9689 GCF_001810085.1 Corynebacterium sp. HMSC072A02
CGCTCGAGCCGCTGGAGCCACTGTTGCTCGATCCGCTGCTGCCCTCGCTGCTGCTGTCGGTGTTGTCGCCCTCGCTGCCGGCGGTGACTTCCACGACGCGGGAGGCAAGGGCCTGGTTGCCGGCGGAGTCGGTCACGGCGTAGGTGACGGAGTAGACGCCTGGCTTGGCGGTGTCGATGTTGCCCACCACCTTCACCTTGTCGGTGAGGTCACCGTCCTTATTGTCCTTGGCGCTAACACCTTCGAGGAGGTTGGCCTTTTCACCCTTGGTGATGGTGAGCTTGTCGCTCGGAACGGTGAGCTCAGGGGCTTCGTTATCCTTCTCCTGCTGCTCCTGCGCGGTGAAGACGCCGAACTGGCGCACGATACCGGGCTTGGTGTCCTCCTTGGAGGAGGCATCAGCGGAGGTGGCGTACCAACCATAGGCCTGGCCGGCCTTGACGCCCTTGTACGTGACGCTGGCGGGCCAGCCGGACTTGGCGGTGTCTTTGCCGATCTCCTTGCCGGTATCGGTCAGGGCGAGCATGGAGTTCGTCGCAAAGCTGGTCTTGCGGGTCTGGAACTGGATCGGCACACGGAACTCATCCTCGTGGCCGTTGTAGCGCTGGCGGTCGTCGTACTCGGTGGCGTTGTGGTCGTCGAGAAGCGGCGAATACGTATCCACGATCATCTCTGAATTCTTCAGATCGAATTGCAGGAGGCGCAGGTAGCTGGAGCCAAAGCGCAGGCCGGTGTCGCCGTCATAGTCGCCGATCTCCGTCAGGCCCAGCTCATCGGAGCCGACCTCATAGAACTGGTAATCCGCGAGAAGCTCCACCACGTGGTTGTTGGTGTGGCCAACGTCCTTGCGGGTGACAATGGAAACGCCGTGCTCGTGGCCGGCCAGCACCAGGGCCACGTTGGGGTTCTTCTGGATGACGTTCTCGTAGACCATCACGCCATCATGGGAGAAGTCCGAGCCGCGGCCATCTGGGCTCGCGGAAGGCTTGAGGTAGGCGTGCGTCAGCAGGATGGCGTTGCGGTCGGAGTACTGCTTGAGCACCTTATCCGCCCACGCGGCTTCCTCCTCAGTGACGTCAAAGCCCAGGTGCAGGGCGATGAAGTCCATGCCGTTGGTGGAGAACAAGTCGTAGTGGTTATCGTTATCGCCCTCAGCATAGGGGTGGTAGGAGGCATCCTGCTCAGCCCACTTGCCCGTGCCCTGCTGAGCCTCGTAGCGCTCCGGTCCGAAGTATTCGTTGTAGAGGTTGTCGGCGCCGACATCCGCGCCGCTTTGGTTGTCGTGGTTGCCGGGCAGCACGCCGTTGACCACGCCGGCGTCCTCCAGAATCTTCTGGGCGTTGGAGGCTACCTCGAATTCCTTCTTGGCATTGGGGCGGTCATTGTCCTTGCCAATCCAGTTCTCGATGATGTCGCCGGTGTGGGCGGAGTAGGCAATCTTGCGCTTCTCGGCGTTGTCCGCGATCCACTGGGTGGCGGCGGTGTAGCCGTCTTCCCACTTCTTGCGTTCCTCGGCCGTGGCCTTCTCTACTGCGCCTTCGGAGAGGTACTGGGTATCGGTGTGGTGGGCGATGGAAAAGTCATAGTCGCTGGTGTCGGCGAACTCTTCGTTGACGGGTTCGTTGAGGTCATCGGCAAAGACGTCATAGCCCACCAGCATGGTGTGGATGCTTCCGTTGTCGACGAAATCCTGGTCGACCTCCGCGCTGAGGCTGACTTCGGCGTCGGCCGCGCCGCGGGTTTCTGCCAGCTTCTCCCAGCTGTTGCTCTTGGTATTCCAGGCCATAAGCCGCACCGAGCGCTTGGGATCCACGGTGCCGGACCAGGCGAGGTCGTGGGCCTTCTTCTCTGCGTCCTTGACCTTCAGATCAAAGCGCTGGAAGGGCATGTCCTCCGTGGAGCTGGTTTCCTGGGCGTCCTCGTTGTCCGGGTTGAGGGCCTTGTCGAAGTCCTCGCCGTCCTCGTACTCAAAGTCCAGGGTCTCCGGGATATCCGTGAAGGTGCCCTGGAAGCCCTTGTCTGCTACCGCCACATCAGCTTCGGTGAAGGTGGTCTCCACCTCCCCACCGCTCGGGTTATCCGCGCGGGCGGAGATGGTCACGCCCTCGCCGCTCGGCGTGGAGTCGGTGCCGGCGGCACCCGGGAGGTTGCCGGAGGTGAAGTCGATGGCCTGGGAGATAGGATTGCCAAAGACATCGCGACCCTCGGCCTGGATGGAGTGGTTTCCTTCCTTGAGGCCGGCGCCGATCTCCTGCCCCAGCTCGATCTCCTCGCCGTCCAGGGTATAGGTGAGCTCGCGGGAGATAAGGGCGGCGTCGTTGAACTGGACGTCGAAAGTCACCGGGCCCGTCAGGTGCTGGCCAGCACTCGGGGTGGAGCCGGTGATTTCCGCCTTCTTGTCGGTGCTCAGGTTGGAGTCCTCATAGAGGGCGGAAATCTCTTCTTCCCCCAGCGGATCGGAGAAGATGCGAGCCTCGCTCACGACGGCGTCGGAGTAGAACTGGGCGGTGTTATCCCGGCCGGAGTCCGCACCGATCATCACGGCGGTGGAATTGGACTTGGGCTTGGTCACCTCACCGTTGATCTCGGTGTTCTCAGCCACCTTGGCGCCGTTGACATAGAGCTCGCTCTTGGTGCCGTCGTAGACGCCGACCGCGTGGTACCACTGGCCGGGTTCTACTTGCTGCTGGGCTTTCTTGTAGCCATCGCTGCCGTTGACGGTGAAGGTGAGCTGGTCGCCGTAGATGACCATGGCCCAGCCGCCTGCTTCCTTGTTGGCGCACAGGCTCTTTTCGTTGCCGTCGAACTCCCCGTCGTAGCGGAAGACGCACTCGACGGTGAAGCCGTCCTTGATCTGGTCAAACTTGTCTCCGATGTCGAAGCCGACGGCATCTTTGCGGCCGTCGAAGTGGGCCACGGGGCGCTCGAGCACGCTGTCTTGCTCGACGGTGGGCGCGCCGATGTTCAGCGGTGCGGCATCGGATGCGGAGTTGCTGATGGTCCCGTTCTCCAAGGACAAGTCCAGGATGTCTGCCTTGGGCAGGTCCTGGGCGGAGGCGAATGCGGGAGCAACAAGGCTTGAGCCAACGAGGCTGATGGAGGCGATCAGCGCGGCTTGATGCAGCTTTTTATGAGACTTCTTTTGAGACACAAAAATTCCTTGACA
>NZ_KV799868.1:0-379 GCF_001810085.1 Corynebacterium sp. HMSC072A02
ACAAAATCAACGCACTCTAAAACCGGAAGGGCCGCTTTGCGTATGAGGGCTACTTCCTCAGTCACGGCAGAAAGCGCGCACCGCGCTCCCCACACGTGAGAAAATCGAGCCTTCCTCTACAGCGGAGCAACAGTCTTACAAAGCGTCTCCTACAAGACACAGACAGCACAAGCATAACTGGAGCCGCTGCAGGGACAATAGGCCTGTCACCTTGGACCAACACACTGATATATGACCTATCGACCGCGCCCGCATCCGCCTCTTTCGGAGTCATATACCTTGGGCTCTTCCCCACGGCAATAGCATTCACCGCATGGGGATATATTTTATTGTTGCGACCGGCTATTTGGTAGCAGCGTCGTGACTTTCCGGTAGCGCT
>NZ_KV799869.1:0-9425 GCF_001810085.1 Corynebacterium sp. HMSC072A02
TACGCACACCCCCAACAAACAACAAATCCCCAGGAAAATACGCATTTTGGCGCTCTTCCTGGGGCGGTTTTCTGACTGTCGGGCAGTCCACCCGAATGTTAATAGCTAGTGGTAACAGGCCAAGAGCCCATCCGGTCCGTCGATGACCGTGATTGGAGTTTCAAAGATTGGAGTCAGGATGTCATCGCGCATGATGTCCTCCGGCCCACCGAAGGCAACGATGCTGCCATCCTTAGCCGCACAGATATAGTCGGCGTAGCGGGCAGCGAAGTTGATGTCGTGCAATACGATGATGATCGTGCGGCCGAATTCCTTGGCGGCCTTTCGCAGGTGCTTCATCATCTCGACCGAATGGGAAATGTCGAGGTTATTGAGGGGTTCGTCGAGAAGCACGTAGTCCGTCTCCTGGCACAGCACCATCGCCACGTAGGCGCGCTGTCGCTGGCCGCCGGAGAGTTCATCGAGGTAGCGGTTCTCCAATTCGCCAAGGCGGAAAAAGTCGATGTAGCGCGAGACTATCTCTTCGTCTTCTGCAGTTAAACGCCCCTTTGAGTAAGGGAACCGGCCGAAGCTCACCAGCTGGCGCACGGTCAGCTTGGTAATGAAGTGGTTTTCTTGGCGCAGGATGGAGAGGATCTTTGCCAGATCCTGCGATTTCGTGGAAGCGACGTCGTAGCCGGCGACCTCGATGGTGCCCTCGTCGACGTCGAGAAGCCGGCCAATCATCGTGAGCATCGTAGATTTGCCCGCGCCATTCGGACCGATGAGGGCCGTGATGCCACCGGAGGGAATTTCCAAATCGATGGGACCGATGTTGGTCTCGCCGGAGTAGGACTTCGAAACATTGGAAAGCTTGATCACAGCTTGCCCTTTCGCAGAATGACCAGGAGGAAGACGCTGCCGCCCACCAACTCAATGATGATGGAGACCACGCCCTGTGCGTAAAAGACGTGCTCCATCAGGAAGTAGGCGCCGGTGAGTACAGCGAAGGCGGTGGCTATAGCCATCGGGAAGAGGAAACGGTGGTCATAGGTCTCCGCCGCCTGGTAGGCCAACGTTGCTACGAGGAATCCGAGGAAGGTCATGGGCCCAACGAGCGCGGTGCTCGTGGCCATAAGGATGGAGACCAAAATCAGCGTGTAGATGGCGTTGACCTTGTGGTTAACGCCCAGGTTTGTGGCGGCATCTCTTCCCAATGCCAGCACGTTGAGCTGACGGGAGTTGAGGAACATCAACAGTGTCACCGCAATGACCAGCGGAATCGCGATGGGATAGTACTCACTTTCCGCGTTATTAACGGAGCCGAAAAGCCGCGCGGTGAGCACATCGAACTCGCTGGGGGTGAGCATGCGCTGCATAAACGTTGCCAACGAGCCGAGGCCGCCGCCGATAATGATGCCCACGAGCAACATCGCATGCATGTTGTTGCGGCGGCTGGTCAGCAGCCACGAATACAGCACCACAGACAGCGCCACCATGAGCGCGAGCTGCATGAGAAAGGTTCCCATGGTCCGCGCCTGGGTCAGGCCGGCAGCACCGAGGAAGAAGACCGTAGCCGTATTGATGGCCACGTACAGGGATTCAAAGCCCATGATGGAGGGCGTGAGGATTCGGTTGTTTGTCACCGTGTGGAAAGCGACCGTGGCGACTGCTTGGCACACGGCGACAACCGCCATGGCGGTCACCGCATCAGCGCGGCGACGCGCAATGAGCCACCACTTCCGAGTCCCAAAGTCCATGGGGTTGTCATAGGCCAAGAGGCCGAAGGCGAAGAGCAGCCCGGCGAAGATCAAAGCACCGAGGATGATCCAGTACTTTCGCGCCGCAGCTGCAGACTGGAAGCTGCCCACGTTTCGCCGGGCTCGTGAAACTTGCACAGCTTCCTTCGTCGCAGGGATAGAGATACTCACACTCACTTGGTCGACCTCACGATCAAGACGACGAAAACGATAGCACCCACAACGCCCAGGATGACCGATACGGGCATCTCAAACGGGGCAATGATGATGCGGCCAATCAGGTCGCACAAGGTCACCGTGGCGATGCCGAGCAGGCAGACCCATGGAAGATTAGAGCGCAGGTCATCGCCGCGCACCATGCTCACCACATTAGGCACGATGAGGCCCAAGAAAGGCAGGGCGCCAACGACGACGGTGACCACGCCCGTCGCCACCGCGATGAGGCCGGTTCCCAGCAGGATCATCCGCTGGTAGTTCAGGCCAATATTGGTGGCGATGTCCTCCCCTAGCCCGGCGACGGTGAGTTTATCCGCGTAGAAACACACCGCCAGCAAAACCAGGAGCACGATCCACAGGACTTCGTACTGTCCTTCATAGACAGAGGTAAAGGATCCCATGAACCAGATGCCGAGCTGCTGCAAGGTATCCGTGGCTAGCGCCACGTATGACGATACCGCGCTAACGACGGCGCCCAGCATGATGCCGATGATCGGCACGATGAGTGAAGAGCGCAGTGCCACGCGACGCAGGAACGCGAAAAACACCATGGTGCCCACGAAAGCGAAGAGCACCGAAATGATCATCTTCACCAGTACCGATGCATGCGGGAAGAGGATTAGGGAAAAGAGCAGGCCCAATCCGGCCCACTCGGTAGTTCCCGTCGTCGTGGGTTCCACGAAGCGGTTTTGAGTCAGCAGCTGCATAACCAAACCGCTCATTGCCATCGCAGCGCCCGCCAAAACGAGCGCCACGGTACGCGGTACGCGAGTGGTGAAGAACATGTCCCAGCCGTCCTCATTATCGAGGATGCTGTACTCGCCCACGATGAGGGAAAGGAGGAGTAGCGCGACGACGCCAAGTACGCCAAGGCCCAGCTTCCAGGTCAGCACAGAACCGCGCGAACTGCGCTTGTTCGCGGCTGGCCGCTGGGACGCAGCGCTACTCTTCACCGTCACGTTGTGAATCTTCTCCTTCGCTAACGCAGAACTGTTTAGGCTTGGGCCTTCTCGAAGGCGTCGGCAAGCGCGTTCAAGATCTCGGTGTAGGTAATGATGGACTCATCAATGTAGGTGTCATTCGGCGCCACGTAAACGTTGCCGTCCTTTACCGCGCTCACGCTCTTCAGCGCCGCATTGTCCTTGACCAGCTTCTCACCCGGGGTGACCTGCTCGCCTTCCTTGGAAATGGCAGCGTCGCGGTCCATAACGAGGATCCAATCCGGGTTGGACTGAGCAATCGCCTCGACGGAGATATCGTCACCCTCGTGGTCGTCAGAAGCATTGTCGACCTCTAGGGCCGGGGTCAGGCCGAGCAAGTCGAAGACCGGCCCATACACGCGCCCGATGCCAGGAGCGATGTAGCCGATTTCACCACCGGAGGTATTCACGGCCATCACCTTCTGCTCAGGGTCATAGGCCTTCTTGGCACGCTCGGCGGCAGCGTCGAAGTCCGCGATGAGCTTTTCGGCGTCTTCCTCGTGGCCAAAGACCTGGCCCAGCGCCTCGGTGTGGCGCTTGAGCTCTTCGAAGAAGTCCTTGTCATCGCGCGGCTCGAAGTCAACAACCGGAACATCTTCGAGCAGCTTCTCGATGTCCTCCTGGTGCTGCTCGAAACGCTGACCGTTCCACACCACGTCCGGCTCCGCCGCCACGAGGTTTTCCAGATCCGGCTCCTTATGGGAGCCCAGGTCAACCTCGACGGTGTCCTTGTTGTAGGTATCACGCAGGGATTTCGGCACCAGCGGAAGCGGCGCGGCGGCGAGGTCAACATCCCACTGAGCCAGAACGGAGAAAGCGCGGTTATCCGTCACCGCGGGGTTCTCTACCGGCAGCGCGACCTCCTTCGAACCAAAGTTATCCTCCAGCGTAATCGTGGAGGAGTCCGCGGCTGCGGAGTTGGTCGGCTCAGCAGAATCCTGGGACTGGTTTGCGGAGCAACCCGTTAGAGCGAGCGCGGCCACAGAGACGGCGGCTGCAACTTTGGTGACGGTCGCGCCTGCGGCACGGCGAGAAAGAGTAAACATAGCTTCCTTGCATATTAGGTGTGGCTAACCACAGCTGGCAAATAATGTCAGCGCATAACCTAACCTATGTAAGGCTTACCTTTCAAGCACACAATTGTTTCTTAATTCATCACGGGGGTACGCATACGCTGGACGACGCCCCGTGACGTGCCATTACAAGAACGTGGCCCGCTACCCCTTCTCCGCGATGAGATCGGCCACCGATACGGGCCCTTCCCTATCAAAGTCTTCCTGCGCCGCGCGGCGAAAGTCCGAGTCCGCCAAGAAATCTAGCGCTACTTGCGCCAACCCTGCAGCGGAATCGACAGCCGCATCCACCGCCTGCGGCGTAGCCGCCCAGCGGGCGAAGTCCTCGGTATGCAAGGCCACGTCGGTAGGCGAAACCTGCACCATCGGGTGCAAACCCGGAACTAGGTGGGAGACGTTGCCGAAGTCCGTCGAGGCAGCCACCGTATCCGGAACCGTCCCCGCCGGCAGCGCGGTGCGCCCCCGGCGCACTTGCGTCGCCGTCCAGCGGTCCACCAGCGCCGCATTGTTGCGCACGGGCAGCGTCATCGGATGCTCGTCCCAATCCACATCCACCTCAACACCGGCCATGAGTGCAGCGCCCCGGACGATGTCTTCCACCCTGGCGGACAGATCCATGAGCGTGCGCGTCCCCAACGAGCGCACATAAATGGTCATTTCCGCCTCGCTCGGGATGATGGAAGGCCGATCACCACCGCTCATGATGGCGTGCACGCGATCCGATGGCGGCATTTGCTGCCGCATAAGCCCAATCCCCTGGTAGGCCAGGCTCGCGGCATCGAGGGCGTTGCGCCCCATGAAGGGCTGGGAGCTGGCGTGCGCGGCCACGCCGCGATAAGTAACGTGCAGAATGCGCCGCCCTACCCAGGTATGCGCACCAATGTCATAGCCGAAGCCATGGATCATCACCGCGGCATCCACCCCTTCGAGGCTACCGCCGCGGATCATGTACTCCTTGCCGGAATGGCCTTCCTCCGCCGGGGTTCCCTGGAGGAGGATGCGGCCGGACATGGGAGGGGCGTCGTCCAGCACGGCAGTAGCCGCCAAGAATCCAGTAACGCCCGCCGCGGCGATGACGTTGTGTCCGCACGCGTGCCCAATCTGGGGCAGGGCATCGTATTCCGCCAGGATGGCCACAGTGGGATGCCGCTCGGGGTCGAAATCTGTGCTCTGCCACGAGGCCTCGAAGGCGGTCTCCACACCATAGACCCCGCGGCGCGTGGAGAAGCCATGCTCCTCAACAAGGTCCGCGAGCACCGCCATGGAGCGATGTTCCTCAAAAGAGGTTTCGGGGTGGGCGTGCAGGTCAGCGACGATGTGTGCGGCCTGCTCCCGCAGGTCTTCGGCCCGTGCGGCCGCCACATCCCAGAGCTGTGCTTGCCCCGAATAGTCCTCTCCCTGCTTTTCCGGTGGGGCGGCGGACGCCACGCGCTTGGCGACGCCCTCCTCCATCGCCTCCAAATACGCCGTCGATGGATTGTTGCGTTGATTCATGCGTTTAACCAATCATGACGTTGTTGCCCGGTCCCAGCGGAAGGTCCACGTAGAACCAGATGGCCAGCAAAATCGCCCACGCGGTAAAGAATGGGACCACGAAGGGCACGAGGCGCGACATCAGCGTTCCCAAGCCTGCATCGCGTTCATAACGCTGGAGGAAGCCAAGCATAACGATCATGTACGGGTTCAGCGGAGTGATGATCTGGGTTGCGGAATCACCAACGCGGAATGCGCCTTGAATGAAGGCCGGCTCATAGCCCAGCAGGGCAAACATGGGCACGAAGACCGCCGCCATAAGCGTCCACATGGAGGAGCCAGAAATAATTAGCAGGTTCAGGCAGGACGCCAGGACGATGAAGGCAAAGATAGCTGGGAAGCCCGTCAACCCGATGGATTCCAGGAAGGCAGCACCCTTCACGGCAGTAAAGGTACCGATACCGGTCCACGCAAAGAGCGCCACAAACTGACCCAGGATGAAGGCCAGAATAAGGAAGCTCATCATGTCCTTGAGCGCGCCGATCATCATGTTCACAACATCGGTGATGCCCTTGACCGTGCCAACGACCTTGCCGTAGACCACGCCGAGCACCAAGAAGTAGGCGAACACGATAAAGACGATGGAATTCAACAGCGGCGACTTGGGCAAGAAGCCGCCCTCCTCGTTACGCCAAGGCGACTCCGGCAGAAGAACTGCGAAGAGAATGATGGCGGTGAGGATGACCGTGGCCACACCGGACCAGATGAGACCCTTGGATTCGGCCGGACGCAGTTCAGCGGTGAGTTCTTCGCCGTTCTCGTCACGGTCGCCGCGCTCGGCGGCATCCTCAGGGTCGATGTCTTCTTCGGTGGGGACTTCCTGCTTCCACATGCGCGGCTCGATGACCTTGTCGATGATGAATCCAGCAAGCACACCGAGCACGATGGAAGAAGCCACGTTGAAGTAGTAATTCGACATGGCGTTAACCGGCGCGAACTCGGTATCTGGCAGAGTCTCCATGACTGCGGTCGTAATACCGGCAAAGAGGGCATCCAGGGAGGTGGGCACCAAGGCAGTGGAATAACCAGCGCCCACGGCGGCGAAGCCACCAATCAGACCTGCCACCGGGTGACGGCCCGCGGCTTTGAAGACCATCGCGGCCAGCGGCGGAACAATGACGAAGGCGGCATCCGCCATGACGGAAGCGGTCACGCCGATAACGCCGACGGCGTACGGAAGCAGCCAGGGCTTGGCGGAACCAAAGAGCTTGCGAATCAACGCAGAGAGCATGCCGGAGCGCTCCGCCACACCCACCGCCAGCATGATGGGAAGTACCGTCACCAGCGGCGGAAAGTTGATATAGTTCTCCCCCATTGTCGTGGTGAACCAGGTCAGCCCCTCACCGGTGAACAGGCCTTTAACTGGCTGAATTTCATCGCTACCGGGAATCTTAATTTCCACGCCCATCTTCGCCATGATGGTGGAAAGCACGCCTGTGATCAGGAAGAGGACCAGGAAGATGGTGAAGGGCTCCGGCAGCTTGTTGCCGATGTATTCGACACCATTAAGGAACTTATCCAGCATTCCCCCACTGGATTGTTGGCTCTGCTTTTGCTCAGCCTTTGCGGGATTCGTCTTCGGCTTTTCCGCGGTGCCAGCGCCGCCTTGTGGCGCTGCATTGGATGGGCTGTTCATGGGTACTCCTGTCGTAGGGGTCAGTCCCAGTGCTCCACGTCACACTGTTGGGGAAAGGCTACCACGGGAATGTAACTTGGGTAACAAATATTTTCCTTCTTCGTCACATTTTCCCGGCCAGCCGTCCTCCGCTTTCGCCCCGCGCCCCTACACCCCTCACGGGATTCTCATTACGCTCACTGCAAATAGCGCCCCAAAATCGACGCCGTTTTTAGCCCCTTATCTACCGTGAACAACACTGAGAGGTGTCCATTAGCCCTGAGTTGGCAATGATGCTCGCTTTTCACGATTTTGTTGGAGACTATCTGCGCTCCCAACGGACTTCGCCGTCAACGACCTGTGCCGTGGGGCTCATCCCTGCATAGGCAGCGACATGCTGTGAGGCTAAGTGCTCGGGATGGATATGAGCGATGAGATGCGTAATGCCTCGCTCCGCAAGATAAGCGCTAAGCAGTTTCACGGCTTCCTTGGCGTATCCATGCCCCTGCCACTGTTTCCCAATCACCCATGCGATCTCCGTCGCATCACCGCTGCGGGGCACAGTCGCCTGGACGTAACCTATCGGTTGCTTACTCGAACCGAGGGTGACGATGAGATTGATCCATTCTTCGGTACCGTCGCTCGAGCCGCCTCGGGTTTGGAACGCGTACCGTCGCGCAAGCTCATCAGCAGAAGGCGGCTCACCACCCGTAAACGTGTACAGGGCACGGCTGGAAAGCACAGTAGCCATCTCGGTAGCATCCTCGACACGAAGCGGCCTTAAGTCGATAGGCATCTTTATCGCCATAGTTCACCACGCAAGATTTGATCAGTCACTAGAACATTAACGCTTCTGCTGACGACGAAGTTCCGAGCGCCCTCTCACCAAGAGCGCTTTTCACCCATCGCTACACTCACGGTAAATAGTGGCCCAAAATCGACCGTTTTTAGCACCTTATCTACCGTGAGCGTCGTCGGCTTCCCAGACGTCACTCCCCGCATTCAGCGTCGTCAACGCTCGAGGGCACCAGCCCATAAAGCCGGGCGAAAGGATCCCACTCGCAATCGCGATGCGGCTCGAATTCCGCAAAGTTGGCAGCGTCGATGGCAACAGCTTCGGAGCTGAGGTACTCAATGAGTGCGACCGTCATATCCATCCCCGCCGCCACGCCTGAGGAAGTCCACCGATTACGGTCCTGCACCCACCGCGCCTTGAGCTTCCAAATCACGGACTCCCCGAAGGAGCTCGCCCACGCAAAGGCACGCTTGTTGCTCGTCGCGGCGTAGCCTTCCAAAAGCCCCGCTGCCGCCAAGACCGCAGAACCCGTGCACACGGAGGCAACCCACGGTGCTTGTGCGCCCAACCCACGAAGCCACGACAGAAAAGATTCGTCCCCTACGAGCTGCCGGGTTCCTTTACCGCCGGGAACGAGGAGAGCGTCGGTCGGCCCAATCTGCCCATAAGAAATCGTCGGCACCACTTCCACGCCCTGCGAGCTTGCAACTGGCTCGCCCGTCGGCCCGGCGAAAACCACGGTGATGTCAGGCACCGCTTGAAGCAGCTGGACGGGTCCGAAGACGTCGAGAAGCTCAAAGCCTTCAAACAAGACGACAGCGATGCGGAGAGATTCGGTATCCATGCGGCCATCCTAAAGCAGGCCCTATGAGCACGGACGAGCATCTGGGACCCGGGTTCAATTCCCGACGGCTCCACACACGAAGAGCCCCCAGATAGAACGCTTTCTAACTGGGGCTTCTAGCGAAGTCCGACTCAGACCGTGACAATCTGCGGATGGGTCGCTACCCTGGTTGTTGATACGTCACCAATAGGAGTGTTTAGCCAATGAAAGCATTCGGATTCTTAAGCTTCGGACACTACGCATTCGGCGGCCAGCGTGGACCGTCCGCCGAAAAAGTCGCGAAGATCCACCTGGAAATCGCCCAGGCTGCAGATGAGATCGGCGTAAACAACGCGTCCTTCCGCGTCCACCACTTCGTACCGCAAGCCTCAGCCCCGATGCCGCTGCTCGGCGCAGTCGCCGCCACCACCAAGAACATCGAGGTGGGCACCGGCGTAATTGACATGCGCTACGAAAACCCGCTCTACCTCGCCGAAGAGGCCGCATCCCTCTACCAGCTCTCCGGCGGCCGCGTGGCCCTGGGCGTCTCACGCGGTGCCCCGGAGGTTGCCGAGCGTGGTTGGGAGGCTTTCGGCTACAAGGGCGAGGCCCCCAACTGGGGTTGCCCGCAAATCGTGGACACGTAGTGG
>NZ_KV799870.1:0-350 GCF_001810085.1 Corynebacterium sp. HMSC072A02
GGGGGTTGGGGTTTAGCGTATGTGACCTTTGCGTATTCCCATAGAGTGGTTGTAGGCAGTGTCGATGGCGCTGTCGTAGGTTGCTGGTCGGCCGTCTTCATGGCCGCTGGTGGCTTGTGTTTCCTGGTCGGCTAGGGTTTGTGCTTTGGCGAGTGCGTCCTGGCCCCAGTTTTGCTGCCTGGCGATTTCTACGGGGTCGTCAGGCAGCTGCGTGTGTAAGTACAGCCACCAGTCACAGGCGATGCGTTGTTGCTCGTCGCGCAGTCCTCGGTGGGCGTGCATCAGTTTCTTGATTTGCGAGTTCACTCCGCCTTCCAGGCTGTTGGTTGTGCGCTCTAAGCGTTGGCCTT
>NZ_KV799871.1:0-204476 GCF_001810085.1 Corynebacterium sp. HMSC072A02
CAGCCACCAAGCTTAAAGCGGTGGTGTTGATATCGGCTTGCAGGCTGGGCATAGCAGCAACCCAGGTGTTGTAGATAGCTCGGCGGGCTTTAGCGCGAGCAACCGCGTGTGGGTTATTAGAGTTTGTCGTTGAGAAGAAAAAGGTAGGTGGGCGTGTGACAGTGGTGGTCATGGAAGGCTCCCCCGAGACTGATACCATTTTAGAAGCTGTGTTCTAACCGTAATTCTAGTGCCATATGACCTGTATGGCCATAGGCAGTGGTAAATTAATGTCAAGTCGTCACTATAAACGGGGGTAGCGGCGCCATGTTAGCCAGGAGGTTCGATAGGGTGCAATAGGGAGGATGGGAGAAAACAATCAAAACCCCACGCGCGTTGTTGGCGGCACGTGGGGCGTGGGGATCTACTGGGCGTCGGAAAGCGCGTAGGCAGCGCCAGCGCTTGCGGCGGTGACGGTCAGGACTGCCGGCCAGGAGCCAATCTTCTTAGCCAGCGGGTGAGAGAGGCCAAACGCGCCGGTGTATAGGGCAGCCAGGCCAGCCGTAGTGGCGGGGTTCGTCTTGGCCCACCAGCTGCGTCCGGCCCAGACGCCAGCGGCGGCGAGCACTACGCCGCCAAGCGGGCGGATTCCAGTTTCCCGAACTGTGAGCCAACCGCCAATGAGCCCCAGAGAGACGGTCGCGGCCGTCGATACGTCCTGTGGTTTCTTGATGTCAATCATTCCCATGCGCTTCAGTTTAGGCCGCCTGCATGGGCGGTGGCTAGACTTCCCCCCCATGAATCACGCAGCAACGCCCACGTCAGAAAAGCAAGCTTGGCTCGCCATGGTGGCGCTGTCACTCGGCTTCTTCATGTCGTTGCTCGACCAATCCATGATTGCAGTTGCGCTTCCCGACGTCCGTCGTGAGTTCAACGCCGACGTCAATCAGGTGCTGTGGGTCTCCGCCATCTATTTGCTCGCCGTGGTCGTGCCGCTCCTGTTTACTGGAAGGCTAGGGGATATTTACGGGCAGAAGCGAATGTTTCAGCTCGGCAACGGACTCTTTGGCCTTGGTGCACTGCTTTGTGCGCTGGCGCCATCCATAGAGTTTCTCATCGCCGCACGGTCGCTACAAGGCCTAGGTGCCTCCATTCAGATGCCGCAGACCATGGCGGTGATCAACCGTGTTTTCCCTCGTGAGCGGCGCGGCCGTGCGCTGGGTGCCTGGGGCGTGGTGGGTTCGCTGGCCACTCTTGCTGGACCGCTAGTGGGAGGCTTCGTCGTAGCCGCGTTTGGGTGGCAGGCGGTCTTTTGGATCCACACTCCCATTGTCATTGCAGCGATTGTTCTTTCCGGCCTGTGGGTGCCTGCCTTGCCGACGGCGACCGGAAGGATTGATTTCGTGTCGGTAGGGGCGTCGTTTGTCGCGTTGACCTGCTTCGTCTTTGCGGTGCAACAAGGGCCAGAGACTGGCTGGCCGTGGTGGATTTGGGCCCTCCTCGTCGCCGGAATTGTCGGAATGGCTATCTTCGTGCGCTTGCAATCATCCCGTGGGGCGGCAGCGCTCGTTCCGCTTGGGTTGTTTAAGGATCGAAACTACTCCGTGGGCACGGTGGCCATCGTGTCCATGGGCTTTATGGCTGCGTCGATGATGATTCCGATCATGATGTGGTTGCAGGTCGAGGAGGGGATATCGGCGGGAGATGCCGGAATGATCGTCACGCCGATGGCCCTGGTTTCCTTGTGCGTGTCACCGCTAGCGGGCATTTTGGCAGATAAGCTGCATCCACGACTATTAGCGCTCACGGGCTTCGGCATGTTGATTGCCACTTTCGCTGTGCTGTGGTTCCTCATGCACGCGGGTGTTTCGGGGTGGTGGCTGAGCCTGCCATGTGCGGCCTTGGGGGCGGGACAGTCCTTTATTTGGGGTTCCAATGCCGCGACGACGATGCGCGATATTGATGCACATCTCATGGGAGCTGCTTCCGGGGTATATAACACATCGCGACAGGTGGGATCGGTGATTGGTGTGGCCGGCGTATCAGCAGTCATGCAGGTCGCCGGCGCGGCGGACTCGCTGGTCGCTATCGTTGCGATCCTTTTCGTTGGGTGTATTGCTTCGCTTTTCTTCCGGGATACCCTGCACGCTGGTGTGGAGACTGCGAGCCAATAGGGAAGCGAGTAGATTGGATGTCATGCGTCTTGCTGTACTGACATCCGGTGGTGATTGCCCCGGTCTAAATGCTGTTATCCGCGCGGTCGTTCGCACCGCATCCAACGAGTTCGGCGATACGGTCGTCGGCTACGAGGACGGCTGGGTTGGTCTGATGGAGGACCGACGCCGTGACCTTTATGACGACGCTGAAATTGACCGCATCCTCCTTCGCGGCGGAACCATCCTTGGTACCGGCCGCCTCCACCCTGATAAGTTCAAGGCTGGGCTGGACACCATCAAGGCCAATATGGCCGATGCTGAGGTTGATGCGCTCGTCGCCATTGGCGGCGAGGGAACTCTCAAGGGGGCTAAGTGGCTTTCTGACAACGGTATCCCAGTTGTCGGCGTTCCAAAGACCATCGATAACGACGTCAATGCAACGGACTACACCTTCGGTTTCGACACGGCCGTGTCCGTGGCCACCGATGCGATTGACCGCCTTCACACCACTGCTGAGTCCCACAACCGCATCCTCATCGTGGAGGTCATGGGCCGCCACGTTGGGTGGATTGCGCTGCATGCAGGCATGGCCGGCGGCGCGCACTACACGGTGATCCCCGAGGTCCCATTCGATATCGCAGATATCACCAAGGCGATGGAACGCCGCTTCCAGATGGGTGAGAAGTATGGCATCATCTGCGTCGCCGAAGGCGCACTTCCCAAGGAAGGCACCATGGACTTCGAAGCGGGCGGTGTCGATCAGTTTGGTCACCAGACCTTCAACGGAATTGGCCAGGTCATCGGTGATGAGATCAAGAAGCGCACCGGTTACGACGTGCGCACGACGGTCCTCGGCCACATCCAGCGCGGCGGCACGCCGACGGCGTATGACCGCGTCCTGGCAACCCGTTACGGCACCCACGCCGCCCGTGCCGCGCACAATGGTCAGTCCGGAATGTGCGTCGCCCTCCACGGTGAAAACATCGACCTCGTCCCGCTCGAGGATGCCGTGGGCAAGCTGAAGGTGGTTCCGGCAAAGCGCTATGCCAACGCGCAAGCCCTCTTCGGTTAAACGCCGCGACAAGGCCGCCCATAGTTAATAAAGGTTTCGATGACAAGCGTATTAGCTTTCCTTGCTGAGCAGCCGGTCCTGTTGGTGTTTTTGCTGATTGGCATCGGCATGGCGCTCGGCGGCATCAAAACCCGGGGAATTAGCTTAGGGGCGGCCGCCGTTCTCTTCCTTGGTATTGCTTTTTCGGCCGCCGCCTCCGCCGTTGGTGTGGAGGCCTCCGTACCTCCCATTCTGGGAATGCTCGGGTTGGTGCTCTTTGCCTTTGGCATTGGCAATAATTCTGGGGTGTCCTTCTTTAAGTCGCTGAAAACCGCGACGGGCCCAGTGCTGTCGATGATTGGAGTCTTCATCGTCGCGGCGCTTGCCGCGTGGGGGTTGGGCACTTATGTCTTTGGGCTATCGAATGCCACCATCGCGGGTACTTTTGCCGGCGCTGTGACGAATACCCCCGCGTTGGCGGCGGCGTCGGAAGCTACGGGTGATCCCGGCGCAGCAACCGTGGGCTACGCGGTTTCTTACTTATTCGGCGTCATCGGCATGCTCGCGGCCACGGTGCTCGTGCTTCGCGACGCCGGGAATGACGACGACACCCTGTCACCCGTCACGCGCCAGCACATGCAGATTTTGAGAGAAATCGCGGTGGCAGAGATTGCAGACATCGGCAACGGGGAAGTGCAAGTGACCCGCCTGCGGCGCGTCGGCAGCAATGATATCGTCCTGCCGAAGTTTTTCGATGTGTTGCACCCAGGTGATGTGGTCACGCTCGTCGGTGCCCCGGAAGATCTGGACAATATCATTGAGCGCGCTGGCCGTGAATCCCCGCAGATCCTCAACGATGACCGCCACGAGCTAGACTTTCGTCGCATTACTATCTCCGAGCACAGCTTGGCTGGCCTGACTATTGCGGAGCTGAACAACCAGCTGTCTGACCGGTGGGGCGCGCGCATTTCGCGCGTTCGCCGTGCGGACAACGATCAGGTTGCTATCCCCGAACACATCGTGGAGCTGGGAGATCGCGTGCGCGTCGTGGGCTCAAAGAAGTCGCTGCGCGAGATCTCAAACTTTCTTGGGGATTCTTCGCAAGGCCTAACCGATATCAACCCCGTATCCCTCGGCCTCGGCTTGGCCCTTGGCATCTTTGTAGGGCATATCGATATCCCGCTTCCGGGCGGATCTTCCTTCAACCTCGGTGCTGCCGCCGGCGTTCTCATCGTCGCGTTGGTCATGGCGCGGATTGGGCGAATCGGCAATACAGTGACCGCATTGCCGCACTCAGCCAACACGATTCTTTCCGAGCTCGGACTGTTGCTCTTCTTGGCCCAAGCCGGAACGAATGCGGGCGGGGAGATCGCCGGTGCCTTTACAGGCGGCGCGTGGTGGAAGATTCTTCTCCTTGGCATCATCATCACAACGCTGGTCGCATTCGGGTTTGCCTTTGTGATGCGCCGATTCCTGCGCGTCGGCGCTACAAAGACGGCGGGTGCTATGGCCGGAGCTCAGACTCAACCGGCAGTTCTCGCTTTTGTGAATAATCGGACGAGCACTGATCAGCGTGTGTCCTTGGGCTATGCCATGGTGTATCCAGCGGCCATGATTGCCAAAATTCTTATTACGCACGGCATCACCTTGTTGGGTTAGGCGGTTGCGCACGGTGTCGCGTTAACATACTAAGATGGCACGCATGACTGCTGCGATGTATGACCTGATGGACTACGACGAGGTCCTGGAAAAGTTCGAACCCGTAATGGGCATGGAAGTTCACGTGGAGCTCAATACGGAAACCAAGATGTTCTCCACCTCTCCCACGAACTTCAACGCAGCCCCCAATTCCAACGTGGACCCGGTTTCGCTGGGTCTGCCCGGAGCATTGCCGGTGGTGAATTCAAAGGGCGTGGAAGGCGCCATCAAGATCGGTCTGGCGCTGAACTGCAAGATTGCGGAATCGTCGCGCTTTGCTCGCAAGAATTACTTCTACCCGGATCAGCCGAAGAACTATCAGATCTCTCAGTATGATGAGCCGATTGCATACGACGGCTACCTTGACGTCGTTCTCGATGACGGCACCGAGTGGCGCGTAGAGATTGAGCGCGCCCACATGGAAGAGGACACCGGAAAGCTCACCCACTTGGGTGGCGCGGACGGCCGCATCCATGGCGCGACCTCCTCGCTGGTGGATTGCAACCGCGCGGGCATTCCGCTCATCGAGATTGTGACCAAGCCGATTATTGGCGCCGGTGAGCGTGCCCCCGAGGTTGCCCGCGCCTATGTGTCCGCACTGCGCGAGCTCGTCGCGGCGCTGGGGGTCTCCGATGCCCGCATGGATCAGGGTTCGATGCGCGTGGATTCCAACGTGTCACTGCGCCCGGTGGGCCAGGAAGAGTTCGGCACGCGTACCGAAACCAAGAACATCAACTCCCTGCGCTCGGTCGAGCAGGCGGTGCGTTTTGAGATGCAGCGCCAGGCGCAGGTGCTTGTCGACGGTGGCGAGATCGTCCAGGAAACCCGCCACTACCAGGAAACGGATGGCTCGACCTCGAAGGGCCGCCCGAAGGAGACCGCGGAGGACTACCGCTACTTCAACGACCCGGATCTGCCGCCGGTGATTGTCTCCCGCGAGTGGGTTGAGGAGATCCGCCAAACCCTGCCGGAGATGCCGTGGATTCGCCGCGCCCGCATCCAAGAGGAATGGGGCCTGAAGGACGAGGAGATGCGCGATCTGGTCAACGCTGGCGCGCTCGATCTCATTATCGAAACCGTGGATGCCGGCACCAGCCCGGATGAGGCCCGCTCTTGGTGGGTTTCTTACCTGACCGGTAAGGCTAATGAGGCGGGCGTTGAGCTGAGCGCCCTCGATATCACCCCGGCTCAGGTCGCGCGCGTGGTCGAACTGGTCAAGGAAGGCAAGCTGACCACCAAGCTTGCTCGTAAGGCGGTCGACGGTGTCCTCGAAGGCGAGGGGGATGTCGACGAGGTCGTCGCCAAGCGCGGGCTCGAGGTCGTGCGCGATGACGGCGCAATCGAGAAGGCCGTTGATGATGCCCTGGCAGCCAACCCGGACATCGTGGAGAAGTACAAGGCCGGCAACAAGAAGGTCACCGGCGCCATCGTTGGTGCGGTCATGAAGGCCACCCAGGGTAAGGCTGACCCGGGGCAGGTTAACAAGCTGATTGCGAAGAAGCTCTCTTAATTGGTATAAATTTCCATTAGGCGAGGTCAGGCGGCTGCGGGGTACCGTGGTCGCCATGACTATTTCTACTAAAGCACTCCAAAAGACAGGCCCAAACGAACCTTTTAAGGTTGTGACCATCCAGCGCCGTGACCCGCGCGCCGATGACGTCGTCATCGACATCAAGGCTGCGGGCATCTGCCACTCGGATATCCACACCATTCGCAACGAGTGGGGCGAGGCGCACTTCCCGCTGACCGTCGGCCATGAGATCGCCGGCGTTGTTTCCGCCGTGGGGGAGGACGTCACCAAGTTCCAGGTGGGGGACCGCGTCGGCGTGGGCTGCCTGGTGAATTCCTGCGGCGAGTGCGAGCAGTGCCAAGCTGGAATGGAGCAGAACTGCCTTAATGGTGGTGTGGGCACCTATAATTCCACCGACGTCGACGGCACGATCACCCAAGGTGGTTATGCGGAGAAGGTCGTGGTGAACCAGGATTTCGTCCTGCGTATTCCGGATGCCCTTGACTTCGATGTCGCCGCGCCCTTGCTGTGTGCCGGCATTACCACCTACTCTCCGCTGGCTCGCTGGGACGTCAAGGAAGGGCAGAAGGTGGCCGTCGTGGGCCTCGGCGGTTTGGGGCACATGGGCGTGCAGATTGCCGCTGCCAAGGGCGCGGATGTCACTGTCATCTCGCGCACCTCGCGCAAGGCTGAGGAGGCCGCGAAGCTGGGCGCGAACCGTACGCTCGCCACCACCGAAGAAGAGGACTTTTTCAAAAACCACCGCGGGGAGTTCGACTTCATCCTCTCCACGATTTCCGCCGAGTACAGCCTCGAGGACTACCTGCGGATGCTCAAGCCGCGCGGCATCATGTCTGTCGTGGGGCTGCCGCCGGAGGCCCTTCCATTGCGCCTCAACCGCCTGGTAGGCGGCGGCAAGGTGCTCACCGGCAACAACATCGGCGGCATCGCCGAAACCCAGGAAATGCTGGACTTTTGTGCCGAGCACGGCCTGGGAGCGGTCATTGAGAAGGTCGGCGTCGATGACGTCGATGCCGCCTATGAGCGCGTCGTTGCGGGTGATGTGAAGTTCCGATTCGTCATTGATACCGCTACGTTTGCCGAGCATTAAGAGGTGAGCCGCCTCATGCTTTAGCGGCCATTGGAGCAAGCTCTCCACGGCCGCACACCTGTTTTCCTGTCAGGATGGAGTACCGTGGTAGTAGTGTGCCGCCGTACTCCATCAAAGGTATGGCGCGTTTTTATGCGCTAGCCATTAAGCATAAAGAGAAGAAACTAGAAAACAGATAGGAAAACGTGTCTTATAAAAACGTCGTAGGCATCGCTTTGTCCTTCATTGGCTTGCTCGTGGGTGCGGGCTTTGCCACGGGACAGGAAGTTGTCCAGTACTTTACGTCCTTCGGTATTCCCGGCATGTGGGGAATCCTGGTTGCCGGTTTGGTCATGACCCTTGCCGGTACAGTCTTTCTTCAACTAGGAAGCTACTTCCACGCCAGCGAACACAACCAAGTCTTCCGTAACATTACTCACCCGATCATCTCGCGCATTCTTGATGTTGCGGTGATTCTCACGCTGTTTGCGGTGGGCTTTGTCATGCTGGCAGGTGCTGGCTCCAACATGGAGCAGCAGTTCGGTTGGCCTGCCTGGGTAGGTTCGTTGCTCATGCTCGTGCTTGTCATGGTTACGGGTATGTTCGACGTGGACAAGGTCTCCCAAGTTATCGGCCTTTTGACCCCGACCATCATCATCGCCGTTCTTTTCGTGGGCACCTATACCTTGCTGCACATGCCGGAGAGCGTTGATGCGGCGATTAGCGCCTCTGAAGCGATTGAGTCCCCGATCTCGAATTGGTTGGTCTCCGCGCTGAACTACAACGGCCTCGCCCTCATTCTGGCTGTATCGATGTCCTTGGTGATCGGTGGCGATAACATCAGCCCGCGTGAGGCTGGTGTCGGTGGCATTGTAGGCGGCGCGGTCTACGCGGTGCTCATGGCCATTGCTGGTTTCTCCTTGCTGATGAACGCGGAGAATGTGGGCGATTCAGATATTCCGATGCTGACCCTGGTGGACAACGTTCACCCAGTCCTTGGCGTCATCATGGCAGTCATCATCTACCTGATGATCTTCAACACGGCCATCGGCATGTTCTATGCGCTGGGTAAGCGTTTGTCCTCCGGCAACGAGTCCAAGTACCGCATCATCTTTATCGCCGGCTGCCTTGCAGGTTTCGCGGTTTCCTTCGCCGGCTTCAAGGCGCTCATGCAGTACGTGTACCCGGTTCTGGGCTACATGGGCATCGTCCTCGTCGTCATCCTGGTGGTTGGATGGCTGCGTTCCCTGGGCAAGATCAAGGATGAAGGCTTGCGCCGCGAGCGCATCCGCGCCCTGCTTCACCTGAAGCTGCACCCCGATTCGGAATATGACGCAGCGCGTTACGACGATGAGATTGGTCAGCAGATCGCCGATTCCAACATGGATGATGAAGCCCTCTTCGAGGATCTCGTCTCCGATGTGGTTGATGAGCTGGATTCGGACGAGGAGCTCGACTTCGACAAGGAAGAGTGGGAGGAAAACCGTAACGACCACTCCTACTACACCGAGCGCGACGCCGTGGAGCAGGACCGCAGCGACGAAGAGATCAAGGCCTGGGTGGAAGAAACCGGCGCGGTGGGAGATCCCGCTGAGGATGAAGACCTCCCCGAGGACTCACAGAAGAACTAGTGGAGCAACAGCTTCGCTGTTAGTGCAATCATGACGCAGCCGATGACGATGTTGACGACGCGCCACGTCGTCGGCTTGGCCAGCACGTGGGAGAGCTTGTAGGCGCCAAAGCCTAGGGAGGGGAACCACACTGCGCTGGCCATGATGGCGCCTGCTGCGAACACCCAGCGCTGGTCGCCATATTGGTTTGCAATGGAGCCCAGCATGACTAGCGCGTCGACGTAGGCCAGGGGGTTAAGCCACGTCAGCGCCAACGCGCCGAGGACGGGCTTGACCCAGGATTTTGAGCGCACGTGGGGGCGAATTTTGGTGAGCACGGAGGTACTCGGCGCGCCCGAATTGCCCGAGTTCTCATCAACCACTTGGGCCACCGGTGCGGTTTCCTCAATGACAAGCGCTTCCTGTTCCTTCTTGAAAGCATCGCGGAAGCACGTGAAGCCGAAGTAGATGAGGTAGGCCGCGCCGAGGTACTTCACCACGACGAGCGCGGTGGGGAAGCGCTCCACAAGGACGCCGACGCCGGCGGTGCCGCCGGTGATCAAGATGACGTCGGAAAGCAAGCATGCCAACAGGATGGGGCCGACATGGTCGCGTTTAATACCCATCTTGATGATGTAGGCATTCTGCGGTCCGATGGCGATGATGAGGGACAGGCCCAGCGCAAATCCTGCGAGCAATACTGACATGGCTTCTAGTGTGCGTATATCGACATATGAAGTCCAGTTAAATGTTCTACATCTGGTTTAATATTGCTTCATGAACCCGCTGCATACCGAAACACTGCTGGCCATCATCGATGAAGGTTCCTTCGAGGGTGCCGCGGCTGTGTTGGGAATCACTCCCTCGGCTGTGAGCCAGCGCATCAAGGCACTGGAGGTGTCGACGGGCCGCATCCTCCTTCGCCGCGGGACCCCCGTCACCGTGACTGAGGCGGGGGAGATCGTCGCCCAAGCCGCGCGGCGCATGGCGCTGGTCCAGGCGGAAGCGGATGCGCGGCTTACTGAACGGTTGTCCCGCGTGCCACTGACCGTTGCCATCAACTCGGATTCCCTGGCCACGTGGTTTCGTCCCGTAATCCAGCGCACCGCCGAGCGCGGTGCGGCGGCGCTGCGCATCCGCATCGAAGATGAGGCCCGTACGCTCGCGATGCTGCGCCGCGGCGACGTTCTGGGAGCTGTGACTCGCGAGCAAACGCCGGTCTCCGGCTGCGAATCCACGTATCTCGGCACCATGCGCTATTTTGCCGTCGCCGCGCCGGAGCTGGCGGAGACCTTCGAGGACTGGGAGACGCTGCCCATCGTGGGTTTCGGGCCGAACGACGCCACGTTGGATGACGCCATGCGTGAGCGCTTCATCGACTCGCACGTCCTGCGCGCACGGGTATCTCAGATTCCCTCCTCGGAGTCCTATGTGGAGGCCGTGCGCTACGGGCTGGGCTGGGGTTTGGTGCCACGCCTGCAGGCCCAGCCATTGCTGGAGTCCGGGGAGCTGGTGCTTCTCGACGACTTCCCGCTCGACATCGACCTCTACTGGCAACGCTGGCGGCTGGAGTCGGAGTTGCTTGCTGATCTCACCGAAGACGTCTTAAACGCTGGCCATGCGGTTTTAGCTTCGCGCCGCGCCGGTAAAGATGCACCATAAGGGTGCTGTGCTGCCTTAAGTTGGAGGTATGAGCGATAAAACTCCTGATAAAGCCACCAACTTTGATGACGATATCCCGACCTACACGGGCAAAGACTCCGTGAAGGACAACGCGCCTGCGGAAGCTGCGGCCGAAAAGCCAAAGAAGAGCAGCCTCTTCCAGCGCCCGGGGCGCGCCGAGCCGCAGGTGATCAAGCCAAAGAAGGCTGAAGAGCCCGCCGTCGAGGCCGAACCCGAGGCGAAGACCGAAACCTTTGAAAGCGCCTCCAAGGAATCCCTGTCTTTCGACAGCTCTGCCGCTGATGCTGAAACTGAAACTACTGCTTTCCCGCGCGCGGAGGCGACGGCAGGAACCGATACGGAGACGACTGCAATGCCAGTGGCTGAGGCTGATGAAGAGCCCAGCGCCGTTGCCGTGGCTGACCCTGCGGCTGAGCCAGTCACCGCAACCGAAGCGGAGGCTGTAGAAGAAAAGCACTTGTCGGCTCGCCGAGGCACCATTGACTTTGGTCTGCTTTTCGTGCGCCTGGCGCTCAGCGTTTACCTGCTCGTGGCGGGTGCTTCGACCTTCTTTAAGCTCGGCGGTAACGAGGGGCTGTCAGGCTTGGAGAACGAGTTCGGTGAGTACACCATGGCGGCGGCCTTGGCCATCGGCGTGCCGACCGTCCAGCTCATTGCCGGTGCCTTCCTGCTTCTGGGTCTAGTTACACCGCTGGCGGCCATGTTCGGTCTCATCGTCACAGGCTTCTCCGCTATTCACGGCCTCAACGCCTCCGGTGCTGGGTTGGATGTCTTTGCCTGGAATGAGAGCGTCTGGCTGGGTCTGGTGCTCTTTGTTATCGCTGTGGCCCTGCAGTTCACCGGTCCGGGATTCATCTCCCTTGACTTCAATCGCTCCTGGACCCGTCGCCCACTGGCAACCTCGTGGGTCTTTGTCGTCATTGGCGTTGCCGCGCTCGTGGCCATCTGGTGGTTTGGAGCTGGCGTCAACCCGTTGAGCTAAGAGTTTTAGCGCCTACTTAAGCTCCCAGCCTGCAGTTATACACCAACTGTTGTTGTTTTCCATTGCGTAAAGTAAGTTGGTTTCCGTAATGGAAAACAATGACTTTGGTGCCGCAGGAGGGGAGCTTTAGTTTTGTCCGATCAGGATGTTCGAGAAGCACTCGCATTTGAGGAGCAACAACAGCTAGCCGCGGCGAAGCGGCCGCCTATCTGGCTGAGTTTGCTCGCATCGGCTGCTTACGGCGCGTGGTTTGCCTACATGTGGATCAAGGATGACGTCCATCCTCTCGTTCTTGTTGGTGGACTGCTTCTTGTACTCGGGCTCTTGGTGAGTCTTGCCTTCTTTTACCGCACGGGGGTGCGGGATTCGATGCGTCAGAAGGTTGATCCGCACGCCTCCAGGAATGTGACCTGGCGCTTCTACGCAGGATTGGGGTTTATGATGCTGCCGGCACTGTTCAATCCCTTTGTTGAAGGGCACGTTATTGCCTCGTGCATCGCAGGTGTGCTGTGCAGTTTGTCGGTCTTTTGGACGTTGCACACCGGTGCGCTGAATAGGATGCCGCGATGAGTGAGCTCGATCCGATAATCCACCCGCTCAACCGCTTTAAAATTTGCGCCACGCTCAATGCCTTCGGGGCCACGCAGGGTGGGGAGGTAAACCGTGAGATGAAATTCGCCGTGTTGCGCGACCGCACGGAGCTTTCCGACGCCTCCCTGTCCAAGCAGCTCGGAGCGCTAGAACAAGCCGGCTACGTGACTCGCTTCCGCGAATACGGCACCAGCCGCGCTAAGGACTCGGTGTGGGTCGCCTTGACTGAGCAAGGCAAGATCGCCTTCGACGGTCACTTGGCAGCACTCAAGGATTTAGCTGAGGGCTGAGTTGGGCGCATAGTATGGCGTCGCTGAGGTGCCAATGTTGCCAAAGTTTTCCCGCCCGCCGCAGGCGGTTTCAAGTGGTGGATGCACCACTTGAATAGTTCTTGGATTTTCTCTTCTGGTGTGTACCAGTTGAGGACTTTTCTGGGGCGCCCGTTGAGTGGGTCTTGAATGTGTTGAGCGCCCTTATCGGTCAGGGTACTAAAGTCGCTTCCTTTGGGTAGGAAGTCTCGGACTAGCCCGTTGGTGTTTTCGTTGGTAGGACGCTGCCGGGGTGAGTGTGGATCGCAGAAGTAGACTGCGAGCCCACGTTCGATGCTCGGCCTGTCTACTTGGGCTAGTTCCACACCTTGGTCCCAGGTCAATGTTTTGGTGATGTTGCGTATTTTTCCGGTAAACATCTCGATTAACTTATCGACAGTCGTGGCGGAATCATGCACATCAAGCAGCGAGCCCATATGACTACTTGTTCAAGCCGGTTAGAATCCAAGCACTACCCGGATTATCCAGAGAAAAACTGAGAGCAACTGTCGTTGACTCCATGATTAAAGAAGGCGGACTTGATGGAGAACACAGATCGAGAGCCTTTCGAGAGAACTTCACCCATTGTTCGCTGTCGCCCTTTCCTCTAAGAAAGAGGAAGTTTTCTTGATCGGAGAAGCCGTGTTCTGGAACAGGGGGATCATCAGCCATAAGTGTTTCTTTGACTGTTTGATACGGAGTGTATGGGCACACGAGCGAAAACTCAGTCCATTCTGGTCCGTAGAGTTCCTCCAGTGTGATGGACTCAGTAACGGGGTTGCATGTCCCGATCGTCCTAGGGACGCGAGATGAGAAGCCAATGGGTCATCAAAACTACAAGAGGAGAGTAATAGGGAGACAATACTAGTGAACCCTATCCGTGCCATCATGCGTCTCATTAACATAACCCCATTCTCGTGCCTATCCTAGGAAAGTGTAGATAGCAGTCCAATGCTAGCCCAGAGGGCGCACTGGTTCAGAGCAGAAGTGAAGTGCCCCGATTTTTGTTCCTAGGGGCAGGGCTCAGCAGCCAAGGGGAAGGTGACCACTTCGTGTTCAACCCCTCGATGACAAAGGCCCGCAACTGCGGGTTGGTATCGAGTTTACGGGGTTTAGGCCTGGCTAAACGGTCTACAGCACGGTTTTGCGCCACGAGGGCATCGTAGCCATGCTCAGTCATCCCACGGGCGATTTCCCTGCTAATCGTCGACTGATTCCGGCCAAGCTGGGCTGCAATCTCACGATGAGAATGGCCCTACTTCAGCAGATAGGCCATCGCTATTCGGTTATGGCGGATAAGACGTTTTCCGCGTCCTACCTTCGATTCGGATTCGGTGGGATGATCATTGAGCACCAAACGCCCAGACATGTGATTATGGTGCCACGTTTTCACAGTGTCAGCGCAGTGATCAACTACCTGGCCGACTTCCTTATAGCTTTTGCCAGCATTAACAAGTTTCAAAGCTTTAGCAATGCGATCCCGCTCAATTTGTATGGCTCCACCGCGACTGTTGTTGGCGAGTTCAATACCGTCTCGCGCAAGGTATCGGTAAGCGGTCTGTGGGAAACCTGTCTCTTTCAGTGCGCTATACGCAGACTGGCCGCTTTCTACAAGAGCAATGATCTTTTGGTATTGATCTTTGTACTTATCCTCATTCAGGCTCCGACGGCGCTTGCCACGGCTAAGGCCCTCAGCCTGGCGCCACACCTTCGCCGTAGCCTTCGAGCCCCCCAACTCCTTGAGGATCACCGACATCGGACGCGCATCATGCAGATACGCCTGCACATACCGCTCACGTAGCTTTCTATCGCCTAACATCTACACAACCTCCTAGCTGTATAGATGCATTCACCACCTGAGCCCGCCGCAGGCGCGGCGCATAACTTTGGCAGAACGGGCAGTTTTGCGTTTCGGGGCTTAGGTGGTTTGGGCCGCAGCGAGTGCAACATGGGGCTTGTCGGATTGAGTGCCCTTAACCTTGAGGCAGATGGCGTAGAGAATCCAGCTGAGGAGTGCTAGCCACACGAAGTCATCGACCAAGAACTTCTGATACAGCGGCATCGCGTGGACATCGATGCTGTCACCAAACCACCACTTCGGCGGAACGGTGAGCAGCATGCCCACCCAGGCGGCCAGCACAGCCAGCAAGCTACCGGCGACCCAGGTGGAATTCCGCCAGGACCATGCGCGGTAGACCAGAACCGGCACGATGAGCGACAGCCACACCCAGTGGTGGGACCACGAAACGGGGGAGATGAGCAGCATGGTTGTGGCGGTGGTGAGGTGGGCGTCGACAAGCAGGCCGCGCCGCATCTGAGCCAGGATGAGTGCGGAGCCGAGGCCGATGACCGTGAGCGCTGCGACCAGCCACAGCATGTTGATGAGCGTGCCGTGGTTGTCCATCGCCTCTTGGGAGGTGAAGAGTCGCTGGATGACGCCCTTGAGCGAGGAATTGGACTGATAGTCCGTGGCCACACCGAAGTCTACGCCCTTGCCCATATCGAGAAGCTTTGAGCTGAAGAATTCGACAAAGGCCTCCCAGCGGTAGGCCGCGGCCAGCAAGGTGGCCACGACGGCGGAGGCGAAGGCTGTGAGGATCGGCTTCCACTCGCGGCGCAGCAGGAAGTAGAGCAGCATGGCCAAGGGAGTGATCTTGATGGCTGCCGCGAGGCCTATCAGCCAGCCCTGCGGAAGTTTGCGTTTGCGGGGGACGAGATCGAAGATGACCAACGCCATGATGACGATGTTGATTTGCGCAAAACCGTTGTTGAGGCGGATGGGCTCAAAGAACATCGCCGCGGCCCACGCGATCGCCACGGTGGGCCACAGGTGCGGCACCTTGAGTGCGCGGAAGATCGCGTAGAGGCACGCAAAGACCAGGGCGTCCGAGAGGACGATCATGATATCGCCCGCCAGGGCGTCACTCATCCAGTCAAAGGCTGTCAGCGGCACCATGACCAGTGCCCCGAAGGGCGGGTAGATAAAGGGGAGCGCCAAATCCCCGGCGTACATGGGCTCCGAGTAGACCGAGCGGCCCTCCATGAAGGCGCGGACGCCCTCACGGTAAATGATCATGTCCACAGGGTAGTCCGTGTGGAGGACGTGGCGGATGACGCCCACCAGGCCAATGATGAGCCCGGCGGCGGTGAAAAGTGTGCGCCTTGCGGCGTTAGTGGCGAAATTCATCGCCCCATACTCTAATTGACGTAACCATCCACCACGCGCACCGCACCACGGTCAGCGGAGGTGGCCATGTTGGCGTAGGCGCGCAGTGCCTTGGTGACTGGGCGATTACGGTCCTTCGGCGTCCAGGGCTTCTCACGCTGCTCCTCGGTGGCGCGACGGCGTTCCAAGACTTCTTCGTCCACGTCGAGGGTGAGCTGGCGCTCGCGGATGTTGATGGTGATGGGATCCCCGTTTTCCACTAGGCCGATGAGGCCGCCGTGGGCAGCCTCGGGGGAGATGTGTCCGATGGACAGGCCGGAGGTGCCGCCGGAGAAGCGGCCATCGGTAATCAAGGCGCAGGCCTTGCCCAAGCCAGAACCCTTGAGGAAGGAAGTCGGGTGCAGCATCTCCTGCATGCCGGGACCGCCCGCGGGGCCCTCGTAGCGGATGACGATGACATCGCCGGGCTGGACCTCCTTTTTCAGGATGATGGACACGGCCTCTTCCTGGGATTCGACCACGCGGGCTGGGCCGGTAAAGGTCCACAGTTCCTCGTCAACGCCGGCTGCCTTGACGATGGCCCCGTTGGGGGCGAGGTTGCCACGCAGGACGACCAGGCCGCCGTCGGAGGAGAAGGCATGCTCGGCGTCGTGGATGCAGCCATTGGCAGCGTCCGTGTCGAGCTCATCCCAGCGATTGGATTGGCTGAAAGGCTCGGTGGTGCGCACACCGCCGGGGGCGGCGAAGAAGAGCTCGCGGGCAGCGTCGGTAGCCTTGCCACCGCGGATATCCCAATCGTCGAGCCACTCCTCGGCGTTGTCGTAGAGCGCGGTATGGACCTTGAGGTTCAAGTGGCCGGCGCGACGCAGCTCGCCCAGAATGGCGGGGATGCCGCCGGCGCGGTGCACGTCCTCGATGTGGTAGGTGCCGTTGGGCGCCACCTTGGACAGGCAAGGCACGCGGTAGGAAATCTCGTTGATATCCTCCAGCGTGAAGTCCACCTCGCCCTCCTGCGCGGCGGCCAGCGTGTGGAGGATGGTGTTGGTGGAACCGCCCATGGCCATATCCAGCGCCATGGCGTTGGTGAAAGCTTCCTTGGTGGCAATCGAGCGCGGGAGGACAGCGTCATCCTCTTCGCCGTAGTAGCGCTGGCACATCTCGACGATGGTGTGGCCTGCTTGTTCGAAGAGATCGCGGCGTGCGCTGTGGGTGGCCAGCGTGGTGCCGTTGCCTGGCAGTGCGAGTCCGAGCGCTTCGGTGAGGCAGTTCATGGAGTTGGCGGTGAACATGCCGGAGCAGGAACCACAGGTGGGGCAGGCGGATTCCTCCACGCGGGTTAGGCCCTCGTCGGAGACGGCGTCGCTTGCCGACGCCGTGATTGCCGTAATCAGATCCGTCGGCGCGTGCGCCACGCCATCGACAACAACGGCCTTGCCGGCTTCCATCGGGCCGCCGGAGACGAAGATGGTGGGGATGTTGAGGCGCAGTGCGGCGTTCAACATACCCGGGGTGATCTTGTCGCAGTTGGAGATGCACACTAGGGCGTCGGCAGTGTGGGCGTTGACCATGTACTCGATGGAATCGGAGATGATTTCGCGTGAAGGCAGGGAGTACAGCATGCCGCCGTGGCCCATGGCGATGCCATCGTCGACGGCAATGGTGTTGAATTCCTTGGGCACACCGCCGGCTTCGCGCACGGCATCGGCCACGATGTCACCGACGTTCTTGAGGTGGACGTGGCCGGGGACGAACTGGGTAAAGGAGTTGGCAATAGCGACGATTGGCTTGCCAAAGTCACTCTCCTTGGAGCCGGTAGCGCGCCATAGTGCGCGCGCACCGGATGCCTGGCGGCCAACAGTCGTGACTTTGGAGCGGAGCGGGTACATGGTTAATCCTTTAATTCGGGGTGTTTCTTGAGGTACTCGGCGTATTCCTCCTTGGTGAGGAGGACTTGCTGGCCATCGCGGTGGACGATGATGACCTTGTCGTCGGCGGCGTTGCGGCCTGCAGTCAATGCGTCGGGGATGCGCCCATTGGAAGCGGCGGCAAGGCGGGGGAGGGAGTTGAAGGTCACTCCCGGCAGGTTGAAGTTGTTGCCGCTTGTGGTGCGGGCGTAGGCCCGCGAGCGCTGGAAGCCGATTCCCTTGAAGTTGCCCCACTCGATGTTCTTGGGGCCGCGGAAGCCATAGGAAATGTGGATGCCCTTGCCGTCGACGGTGGTGCGTGCGCGTAGAACCCACCAGATGGCCAGCACTGGGAAGATGAGTACCCAGAAGAGGTACTTCGGGGCCCAGCCAATGCTGAGAAAAGCAATGGCGGCGAGGATGCCAATGCCGAGGAGGTGTTCGCGGGTGGGCTTGAACGTTTCGGCCGTGGGGTGTTCGGCACGAGTTGATGCGTTCTGCGGATGTGAGGACGTCATAGTGGGCCATCGTAATTGACTGTGCGGCGCGGTGGCGAACCGCCCCACCTGTGCAATCTCGCAAAATGAGAAAAAGATCCCAAAAATGGGGGTAAATGCCAGCGGTGGTGTTTCTATCAGTGTACAGTTTGTCCCATGATCATTATTCGACTTCACCTCGTAGTAGTACCCGGGCGGCGCGAGCCGTAGCGAGTCCACAAGTGACGTCGACCAGCAAGCGCCCCCGTTACCTTCACACCCAGGAAGGAAAGACGGGGGCGTTACTCGTTGGATGATCTCTTCACCACCCACCCCACTGAAGGAGCACATCAACCGTGACAGCTTCCACACCGCCACAGCGGGCGCCCGAGCGCATCACGGGCGCACACGCCATTGTCCGCACCCTCGAAGATCTCGGCACCGAGCTTGTCTTCGGCATTCCGGGTGGCGCCGTGCTTCCGCTGTACGACGCCCTCTTTGAATCCACGAAGCTGCGCCACGTGCTCACCCGCCACGAGCAGGGGGCCGGCCATGCAGCCGAAGGCTACGCCCAAGCATCCGGAAAGGTCGGCGTCATGATTGCTACCTCCGGCCCGGGTGCGACCAACCTGGTGACCCCGCTGGCTGACGCCAACCTGGACTCGATTCCCGTCGTGGCAATCACGGGCCAGGTGGGCAGCTCCCTGCTGGGCACCGATGCCTTCCAAGAGGCTGATATCCGTGGCGTGACGATGCCGATTACGAAGCACAACTTCATCGTCACCAAGGCAGAAGATATCCCCGGGGCGATCGCGGCCGCCTTCCATTTGGCCGCCACTGGGCGCCCTGGGCCTGTGCTCGTGGATATTCCGAAGGACGTGCAGAACGCTTATATGGAATATTCGGGCCCAAAGATGCCGGAGCTACCGGGGTACAAGCCCACGACTACTCCGCACCCGCGCCAGATTACCCAGGCCGTTCAGCGCATTGCGCGCGCCGAGCGTCCGGTGCTCTACGTTGGCGGCGGCGTCATCAAGGCCGAGGCCTCCCGCGAGCTGCGCGAGTTCGCGGAGCTGACCGGAATCCCTGTGGTGACCACGCTCATGGCTCTCGGTGCCTTCCCGGATAATCACCCGCAGCACATGGGTATGCCCGGCATGCACGGCACGGTGCCGGCGGTCGCGGCCCTGCAGCGGGCGGACCTTATCATCGCCGTGGGCGCACGCTTCGACGACCGCGTGACCGGTGATACGGACACCTTTGCTCCCCACGCCGAGGTGATCCATGCCGACATTGACCCGGCGGAGATCGGCAAAATCCGCGAGGTGGCTGTTCCCATCGTGGGCGATGCCCGCGAGGTGCTTTTGCGACTGACCAAGGCTTATGCCAATGATGCGGAGTTGGATGCCCCGCGAATTGGTCCGTGGATGGAGTATTTGGGGAACATGCAGCGCCGCTTCCCGCGCGGCTTTGAGCCGACGTCAGATGGCCTGCTCAACCCGCAAGAGGTTATCCAAAAACTCAGCTCCATCGTTGGCCCGGAGGCTATCTACTGTGCGGGCGTGGGCCAGCACCAGATGTGGTCGGCGCAGTTCCTCGACTTCGAGCACCCCCGCAGCTGGATCAACTCCGGTGGCGCCGGCACGATGGGCTACGCCGTGCCCGCGGCGCTGGGGGCTAAGGCTGCCTGCCCGGAGCGAGAGGTCTGGGCTATCGATGGCGATGGCTGCTTCCAGATGACGAACCAGGAGCTGACCACCGCGGCCGTGGAAGGCTTTCCCATCAAGGTTGCCGTGATCAATAACGGCAACCTGGGCATGGTGCGCCAGTGGCAGACGCTCTTCTATGACAACAAGTACTCCCACACCAAGCTGCGCGAGCACGACGAGTATGTGCCGGACTTTGTCAAGCTCAGCGAAGCCTTGGGCTGCGAGTCTATTCGCGTCACCACGGCGGAAGAGATTGGCCTCGCGATTGAGCGTGCACGCTCAATTAATGACCGCCCAGTGGTTATTGACTTCATTGTGGGCCAGGATGCCCAGGTGTGGCCGATGATTGGCGGCGGGGCTTCTAACGAGGAAATCCAGTACGCCCTGGGCCTGCGCCCGCTGTTTGATGACAATGAGTCAGCGGCCGAGGAACCGGCCGACATCCACGAATCTCTCGAGGAGGCCGAAAACAATGGCTAAAGACGACATCACCCGACACATCCTCTCCGTTCGGGTTCAGGATATTGAGGGCATCATCTCCCGTGTGACCGGTATGTTCACCCGCCGCGGCTACAACCTCATCTCATTGGTGTCTGCCCGGACCGAGACGGAGGGTATTAACCGCCTGACCATCGTTGTGGATGCCTCCGAGGTCATCATCGAGCAGGTGACGAAGCAGCTCAACAAAATCGTCCCGGTGCTCAAGGTGGTGGAGCTGGAGGAGGAAAACACGATTGCCCGCTCCATCATGCTGGTGAAGGTAGCCGCGGATAACTCTAACCGCCCTCAGGTGGTCGATGCAGTGAACATCTTCCGCGCACGCATCGTGGATGTATCGCCGGAGTCCGTGGTGGTTGAGGCCACCGGTACCCCGGGCAAGCTGCAGGCGCTTCTCGACGTCCTCGAGCCCTTCGGTATCCGCGAGCTGGTGCAATCTGGCAACGTCGCACTGGGGCGCGGCCCGAAAGCAATGGCACCGACGAAATGAAATCCCACAAGGTGGGCAAACTGTCCCAAGGTGTGATACAAATTCAATAGGCCGAGTCACTACTGGATGCGTAGTGCGAACTAACCCAAAAGAAAAGGAACATCAAACATGGCTATTGAGACTCTGTACGAATCTGATGCAGACCTGACCATCATCCAGGGCCGCAAGGTCGCCATCATCGGCTACGGCTCCCAGGGCCACGCCCACGCTATGAACCTGCGTGATTCCGGCGTTGAGGTCGCCATCGGCCTGCGCGAGGGCTCGAAGTCCCGCGAGAAGGCAGAGGAGGCTGGCTTCAAGGTTTTCAGCAACGCTGAGGCCGCCAAGTGGGCTGATGTCATCATGCTGCTGGCGCCGGATACCTCCCAGGCGACGATCTTTACAGATGATATCGAGCCGAACCTGGAGGACGGCAACGCGCTGTTCTTCGGCCACGGCCTCAACATCCACTTTGGCCTGATCAAGCCGGCGGAGAACATCACCATCGGCATGGTTGCTCCGAAGGGCCCGGGCCACCTGGTTCGCCGCCAGTTCGTCGACGGCAAGGGCGTTCCCTGCCTGATCGCCACCGAGCAGGATCCGAAGGGCGAGGGGCGCGAGCTGACCCTGTCCTATGCTGCGGCCATCGGCGGTGCCCGCGCCGGCGTTATCCCAACCACCTTCAAGGATGAGACTGAGACCGATCTCTTCGGTGAGCAGGCGGTCCTGTGCGGTGGCGTGGAGTACCTGATCATGAACGGCTTCGAGGTCCTGACTGAAGCTGGCTATGAGCCTGAGATGGCTTATTTCGAGGTCTGCCACGAGCTGAAGCTCATCGTTGACCTCATCGTTGAGGGCGGCATCAAGAACATGAACTACTCCTGTTCCGACACCGCTGAGTTCGGTGGCTACCTCTCCGGCCCGCGCGTCATCGACGCTTCCGTGAAGGAACGCATGAAGGATGTCCTCACTGATATTCAGGACGGCACCTTCGTCAAGCGCCTCGTCGCCAACGTTGAAGGCGGCAATAAGGAGCTGGAGGAGCTGCGCGCCAAGGTGAACTCCCACCCGATTGAGCAGACCGGCTCCCAGCTGCGTGATCTCATGAGCTGGGTCAAGAATCCGTTGGATGCAACTGCCTAAACTGCGCTTCGACTAAAGAATCCCGTTGGCCATTGGTCAGCGGGATTTCCTTTTGATGTGATGTTCGCACATAAACGGGCATATTCCCACATTTAGTTGTAGGCTCGGGGCCATGGGTTTCTCTACGCCAAGCTATGACCTTAATGACCTTTTCGCTCGCATCGATCGCGGTGATATTCAGCTGCCCGATTTCCAGCGCTCCTATGCCTGGGATGAAGACCGAATTCGATCGCTGATCGTCACCGTCCTGCGCGGCTACCCGCTCGGTGCATTCATGGCCTTGGATACCCGCAATGAAGCCATGCGCTTTCGGCCACGGCCTCTCGCGGGCGCGCCTAACACTGGGGTGAACCCCGGCCTGCTCCTGCTCGATGGGCAACAGAGGCTCACCACCCTGTATCACTGCTTCCGCGGTGAGGGCTTTGTGGATACCACCGATTTCCGCTCCAAGAAAGTCTCCCGCAAGTACTTCGTGGACCTGCGCAAAGCTACCTCCGAGGACATCATGCCGGATGAAGCTGTCTTCGCCATCAACCAGCACGGCGAACTGCGCTCCCACTTCGCGCCGGACATCGAGGGCACCTTGGATAGTCGCGAGGCCGCAGTGCAGGCGTGCTGCATCCCGGTTTCGGCGTTGCTGAGTGAGGAAGGCACCAGCATGCTCTTCGAGCTCGCCGCTGCCAACGATGGCGCCACCCGTGACGTCGTCGCTGCCTTCAATAACCGGATTCTACGGCCCCTGTCCGGCTACACGGTGCCGATGATTCGCCTCTCCCGCGAGACGGCGAGCTCGGGAATTGGCTCCATTTTCGCTCAGGCCAACTCGGCCGGTTTGCAGATGGACGTCTTCGATCTCCTGACGGCTGTCTTTGCCTCTGAAGATCCGGACTTTCACCTGGCGGAGGATTGGGCAGGCGTCGAGAAGCAGCTGCGTGCCTTCCCTGCGCTCGACGGCATCGGCCGCAACGAGTTCCTTTCGGCAGTATCGCTGCTGGTGTCCGGGGAGAAGGGGAACGCTGGCGGCCAGCGCGAAGATATCTTGCAGCTGTCACTGAATGAGTACCGCAAGGCCTCGCAAACCCTGGTGATTACTTTCCGTGAGGTCGCTGAGTTCTTGGCCGAGCGCTGCATTCTCTCCCTTGAGCAGGTGCCTTATTCCGAGCAGATCATTCCGCTGGCTGTCATCCTTGCGCGCCTGGCAGAAAAGAAGGGCGTGCTGTCCAGCCAGGACGCATGGGACCGCCTCAACCAGTGGTTCTGGAGCGGCGTCTTTGGTGAGCTTTATGGCTCTTCTGCAGTGAGGCTGCGCGCTGCGCGTGATGTCGATGAGGTCACCGCTTGGGTCGCGGGTGAGACCGAGGATGTCCCGAAGACTGTGCGCGATGCCTCCTTCCGCGAGTCCCGCTTGTTGTCTGTGGGGGAGCACGACGGGGTGTGGCACGGCCTCTATGCTCTGCTCATGGCACGCGGCGCGAAGGACTGGCGTACCGGCCGCCCGTTCAACCGCCACAGCTTCGAGGAGCTGCAACCAGGCTTCTTCCCGGTCTTCCCGCTTCGTTGGTGTGAGCGCCACGGCGTCAGCGGTGTACTGGCTAATTCCGTGCTCAACCGCACGCCGATGGGCAAGCGCACCGAGGTTGTCCTCGACGGGCACTCGCCGGAGCGCTACCTGCCGCGCGTGCAGTCGAAGTCGATTATGGAAGACGCCGAGTTCGACAGCGTGCTGGCCTCCCATGACTTAGAGCCGGAGCTGCTGACCGCGAAGACTGCGCATCAGTTCTTCGCCGATCGCCGCGAGCGCTTCGTGGGCATCGTTGAGTACGCGCTCAACAAGAAGGTTGTGCGCGACGTGGATGAGGCGAACCTTTCCGGCGGCGAAGAGGGCCCGCAGGCCTTTGCACGTTAAGGTGTCGTCGCCGGGCGCGCTGCGGGCCGTGCCTGTAGCGCTGCTGCTGGGCATGAGCGCGCTTGCGGCCGTGGGCTGCTCCTCGCTTGGGCGCGGTGAGCCAATCCTGACGCAGGACATCACCGCCCGCCCTGAGGTGGAGATTGACCTAGCCCGCGCGAGCGAAGAAAACCGTCTGCGGCTCATCGACCCGCAATTCGCCAACGAGGTTACGGTGGTTGAGGACCGCTGGGGAATTGACTCCGCGCGCTTGTTCTTCAAGGAAAGCAATACGCTGATCTTGGCCGAAGACTCAGATGCCGCTGCCCTGCGGGCCGCGACGCTGAGCGTATCGCAGCGCGTGCCAATGGTGACCTACGATTCATCGATTCGCCCGCAGATCTCGCAGCTGCTTACCGACCTTGACGTTGACCAGATCCTCGTCATCGGGGATGTCCCATGGGCTAGCCACAATGGCGAACGCGAAGTGGTGCACGATCCGGGAAACACCAAGGCGCTGGGGGAGTACACCGCATTCCGCTTTGAATCCAAGGTGGTGGTGAATCGCGAACGCATGGTGGACAGCATCACGCGCCTAGATTCTTCGACCAAGACGGAGTTGAAGGCCGCGTGGGAACCCCTGCCGCAGCACCTTACGAAGGAAAAGATGCCAGCGATTCCTGCCCAGGCGCGCCGTGATGCGCAGATGGCACCGGTGATCGTGGCGACGAAGGACAGCCCTTTAGCAAACGTGGTGAACGCCACCGCGTATGGCGGTACGGTGTTCGTGATGGCGCAACCGGATCCGACGGCAACGAAAGCCGGCGCGGCGATTACTGCGGGGTTGGCGGATGGCCCGATCGTGGCCCTCGGGCCGGAATTCGGTTCAGTGACAGAATTCACGCATAAAATCGCTCAGGGCTGGAAAGAATAAACTACACTTCTCGGCATCCACATTTCAGACTAGTGAAGGAAGTTATGTCGAAGCCGGTCGTACTTATCGCCGATAAGCTTGCAGAATCCACCGTCGATGCTCTCGGGGACACAGTTGAGGTCCGCTGGGTTGACGGCCCCAACCGCGCGGAGCTGCTTGCCGCGGTGCCGGAGGCAGACGCCCTCCTCGTCCGCTCCGCTACGACCGTGGACGCGGAGGTGTTGACCGCAGCGAAGAACCTGAAGATTGTGGGGCGTGCTGGCGTCGGCTTGGACAACGTTGATATCCCCGCTGCCACCGAGCGTGGCGTCATGGTTGTCAACGCGCCGACCTCCAACATCCACTCCGCCTGCGAGCAGGCGATCGCGCTGCTTCTCGCCACCGCACGCCAGGTTCCGGCGGCGGATCAGTCCCTGCGCCAAGGTGAGTGGAAGCGTTCCTCCTTCAAGGGCGTTGAGGTATACGGCAAGACCATCGGCATCGTGGGCTTCGGCCACATCGGCCAGCTCTTTGCCCAGCGCCTGCTGGCATTTGAGACCACCGTCATCGCGCACGACCCTTATGCCAACCCGGCCCGTGCGGCAGCGCTGGGCGTGGAATTGGTGCCCCTTGAGGAGCTCATGTCTCGCGCTGACTTCGTGACCATTCACCTGCCCAAGACTCCGGAGACCGCCGGTATGTTTGACGCCGAGCTCCTGGCGCAGGCCAAGAAGGGGCAGATCATTATCAACGCTGCCCGCGGCGGCCTCGTGGATGAGGCAGCCTTGGCTGCTTCGATCAAATCCGGTCACCACCGCGGCGCCGGCTTCGATGTTTATGCCTCCGAGCCGTGCACGGATTCCCCACTCTTCGAGCTTCCGCAAGTTACCGTATCCCCGCACCTTGGCGCGTCTACGGTCGAGGCTCAGGACCGCGCGGGTACCGATGTGGCTGCCTCCGTGCTCAAGGCACTGGCCGGCGAATTCGTTGCCGATGCCGTCAACGTCGAAGGCGGCCGTGTCGGCGAAGAGGTTGCCGGCTGGTTGGATCTGACACGCAAGCTGGGCCTCGTCGCAGGCAACCTGTTGGACGCTGCGCCGGTTGCCGTCGAAGTGGAGGCTTGCGGCGAGCTGGCCAACGAGGATGTTTCGGCTCTTGGTTTGTCCGCTGCTCGCGGGCTGTTTTCTGGCGTGGTCTCGGAGACCGTTACTTTTGTGAACGCGATGCAGATCGCCGAAAGCCGCGGCGTGAGCGTGGACGTCAAGACCAACGTGGAATCGAAGGGGCACCGCTCCTCCGTGAGGGTCAAGGTTATCGGCCCCGACGGCTTGGTATCGCAGCTCACTGGTGCCCTGACTGGCATCGACGGCGTCGAAAAGATCATCCGTATCAACGGCCGTGGCGTCGACATGCGCGCTACGGGCCGCAACCTCTTCTTCTCCTACAAGGATGCCCCGGGTGCCTTGGGCACTGTGGGTACGAAGCTTGGCGCTGCCGGCATCAATATCGTGGCGGCTGCATTGACCCAGGGCAAGGATGCCTCCGATGCAGTCCTTATCTTGCGAGTTGAGCGCGAGGTACCGGAGGAGCTTGTCGAGGAAATCAACGCGGCGCTGGGTGCTACCTGCCGCCAGCTTGATTTGGATGCCTAGTCTGGACAGCTGAACCTTTCATCCCAGCCCCCGTGAAGGACCGAGAACGGTTCTTTGCGGGGGTTTCGCCGCCCTCAAGGCAGAGGGGGTGGTACTCTCACAAGTATCCAATATGTGAGAAAGGAATCCCGCAAAATGAAACTGGCAGTGATTGGCGGCGATGGAATCGGCCCCGAGGTAACCGCGGAAGCACTCAAGGTCCTGCGCGCGGTGCGCCAGGATGTCGAGGTAACGGACTATGACCTCGGAGCCCGACGCTACCTGCGCAACGGGGAGCTGCTAACCGACGCCGACCTGGCATCCCTGCGCGAACACGACGCCATCCTGCTCGGCGCCATTGGTGCGCCCGGTGAGGTCCCGCCCGGTGTGCTTGAGCGCGGCTTGCTGCTGAAGATGCGTTTCGCCCTGGACCATCACGTCAACCTGCGCCCCTCCAAGCTGTACCCGACGTCCACCTCTCCGCTGGCAAACCCGGGCGATATCGACTTTGTCGTCGTCCGTGAGGGCACCGAAGGTCTGTATTGCGGAAACGGCGGCACGCTGCGCGAAGGTACTGAACATGAGGTGGCCTCGGAGGTCTCCCAGAACACGCGCTTCGGCGTTGAACGCGTGGTGCGTGATGCCTTTCAGCGTGCGATGGGCCGCCGCAAGCACGTGACTTTGGTGCACAAGACCAATGTCCTTGTTAATGCCGGTGGCCTCTGGCAGCGCACGGTGGACGAGGTTGCGAAGGAATTCCCCGAGGTCACCGTAGATTACAACCACATCGATGCCGCAACGATCTACATGGTCACCGACCCAGCGCGCTATGACGTCATCGTGACCGACAACCTCTTCGGCGACATCCTGACCGACTTGGCGGGAGCAGTCACCGGCGGTATTGGTCTGGCTGCCTCCGGCAACATCGATGCCTCCGGCGCTAATCCCTCCATGTTCGAGCCGGTTCACGGCTCCGCGCCAGATATCGCGGGCAAGGGCATTGCGGATCCGACCGCGGCGATCCTGTCGGCGGCCATGCTGTTGCGCCACCTCGGGGATGAGGAGAACGCCGTGCGCATCGAAGAGGCCGTGGCTACCGACGTTTCCTCTCGCGGCGACGCACAGGCGCGCACCACCGAAATTGGTGATCGAATCGCCTCCGCGCTCAGCGCCTAGCCCTGTATGGTTGGCGCATGAGCGTCGAAATAGATGAGGTCACCAGCTTCCTGGCCAAGAATGAGCCTTTCTCCCACCTGCCGGAGGAAGAGCTTAACGCGCTGTCCTCACAGTTGAGCATGATCTACCTGCGCCGAGGGGATATCCCAATCAAGCTGGGGCAAGAAAATGTCAACCTCCACATCATCCGCACCGGGGCGATTGATGTGCTGGGGGAGGACAGCATGCTGCTAGACCGCCGCGAATCCGGGCTCACCTTCGGTTATTCCACGCTGCAGGGGGAGCCGCACTCCGCTTATGAGATGGTCGCGGTAGAGGACAGCCTCGTCTTCACCCTGGCGCAGGAGGACTTCACCGAGTTGTCCCGCCGCAACCCCGACATTGCGCGTTTCTTTTCAGCGCAGTCTCGCCGGATCCGCGCCGCAGCACGCGAACTTTCTGAATCAACTTCGACCGACGTTTTACGCACGCCGCTGCGAGAGCTCACTCGTACCGACATATTGACTGCGCCGGCTGCCACCACCATCCGTGAAGCCGCGATGCTGATGACGGACCGCGGCGTGTCCTCACTGCTCGTTGTTACACCGGGTTCAGGTTCAGCCAAGCGTCTTGCCGGCATTGTGACCGACCGTGATCTGCGCACCCGCGTGCTCGCCGCGGAGCGTGACCCTGCTGAATCGGTGGAGGAGATCATGACGCCTCAGCCCCTCACGGTATCGGTAGATGCCCCCGCTATGGAGGCTCTGCTGCACATGGCGGAGCGCGGAATCCACCACCTGCCGGTGGTTAAAGAAGGCACCCTGCAGGGGATTGTTACGCAGTCGGACGTTACCCGGCTGCTGCACAATGATCCGGTCTACCTTGCGGCGGATCTTTCACGGCGCTCCAGTGTTGCGGAGCTGAATGGTGCCTTCAACGAGGCCACGCGCCTGGCCGGGCGCTTCGTGGAACGCGGCTCGACACCGGCGGAAGCCTCGAGCTTGGTCACGCTTGCCGCCGATGCTGTGGCACGGCGCCTGTGCACGCTCGCGGAGGAGGAACTTGGTCCTCCGCCTGTGGAGTATGCCTTCGTGGCCGTGGGCTCGCAGGGGCGGCGCGAAATGGCGCTGGCCTCGGATCAGGACAATGCGCTTGTCCTCGCGGATGATTATGATGCCAACGCGCACGGCGAGTATTTCGCTCGGCTTAGTACCTTCGTGTGCCAGGGCCTTGCCGCCGCCGGTCAGGCTCTGTGCCCTGGTGACATGATGGCCATGAACGCCGAGTGGCGGATGACGCGCTCCCAATGGATCGACACCTTCCGCAGATGGATCCGGGACCCCCAACCGGAGGCGCTGCTCAACGCGCAGATTTTCTTCGACTTCCGCGTGCTCTACGGAAGCGAGGAGCTGGCCCGCGAGGTTCACACTGCCGCCGTGGAGATGGGCAAGGGTGCGACGCGCCTGCACGCTCACCTGGCTAGCCTGGCCGCGCGCCGCGAGCCGCCGCTGACGCTCTTTCGCGGACTCGTGGTGGAGCGCGATGGCGATTATGCACATACCCTCGACATTAAAAAGGGAGGTACCGCGGGTATTGTCCAGATCGCCCGGCTCTTCGCCTTAGCATCCGGCTCCACGGTTGTGGACACCCGCCAGCGCCTGAGCGAAGCCGCCGGGAACACGGTGAGCCGCCGCGGTGCACAGGAGCTTCTCGACGCCTTCGACTACCTCCGATCCCTTTCTTTCGAGCACCAAGCCCGACAGTTGCGGGAAGGGCACAAGCCGGACTACCACATTGACCCCAAGAGCTTGGGGCGGATGGACCGCGAGCACCTGCGTGATGCTTTCCGTGCGATCAAATCCATGCAGAACGCGCTTGCCACCAAGTACCCGGTGAGGAGTGTCTAGATGTGGAGCCGGTGGAGCCGCCGCGCGGATTGGGGCGCGCCTGCACGAAGCACCCCGCTCGATGAGCTGGGATTGCTCGCCGTAGATATGGAGACCACGAGTCTTGATCCGCGCACAGGAAAGATTGTTTCTATCGGGTGGGTACCGGTGAACGGCGGTGTTATCGACCTATCTGGCGCCGGCTATACCGTGGTGCGCGGCGCGAAGGTGGCCGAAGATGCACATGTCCACCTGCTGACGCAGGAGGTTATTGATGCCGGCGAGGAACGCGAAGTGGCAATGAAACAGTTGCGAAAGGCCCTGAACGGCCGAGCGCTACTCGCTCACTTCGCACCTGTGGAGGTGGGTTTCATAGAAGCGGCTTCCAAAGAGATATTTGGTCAGGTCCCTCGGCTGAGCGTGGTGGATACCTTCGCTATCGAGCGGCGCCACATGGAACGTATGGGCACTTATCCGCGCGGCGAGGACCTGCGGCTTCCCCGAGTACGCGCAAGATACGGTTTGCCGCGCTATGGCAATCACAACGCGCTGAGTGATGCTTTGGCCTGCGCTGAGCTATATCTGGCACAGCGGGGGAGCACGCGGGCGGTGACCTTGGGGGACGTCGCCAAGCGCTAGGCGGCCGAGCGGGCTCTGTTCCACAGGTTAGACGCCTGCAGTATCATCGCATTCTTTGCAAGCTTTACACCTAGCCCCTGAACGCGAGTGAAAAACCCTTGCGAGTAGTATGGCCGTCATGCGTTTAGGACGAATTGCTCACACCGAAGGTATTTGTTTCGCCATCATTGATGGCCCCGCCGACGCCCCGCTTGACCAGCTGGTGGCCAAGGAAATCTCCGGCACCCCGTTTACCCCGCCGGAGCCAACTGGCCGCGAGTGGCCGCTGAGCGAGGTGCGCTTGCTGGCGCCGACCCTGCCCACCAAGGTCGTGGCGCTTGGCCGAAACTACGCCGACCACGTGGCTGAGGTCTTCAAGGAATCCGCGGAGCACCTGCCGCCGACGATCTTTATTAAGCCCTCCACCGCGGTCATTGGCCCTGGTGCCCCCATCAAGATCCCGGAGTTCGCCACCAACGTGGAGTTCGAGGGAGAGCTCGCGGTGGTGATCTCAAAGGTCTCGAAGAATATTGATCCGGAGAAGTGGCGGGATCACGTCGTTGGCTACACCATCTGCAACGACGTTTCTTCGCGCGACCTGCAGTTCCAGGATGGCCAGTGGGCACGTGCGAAGGGCATTGACACCTTCTGCCCGCTGGGCCCGTGGATTGAGACGGACCTGGACTGCATCGACCTTGATGACCAGAAGATCAACGCTTACCTGACCCACGATGGCAAGCGCGAGCAAAAGCAGGATTCCAACACCGACCAGATGATCGTGAAGATGGGCGGCATCATCGCGGAGATCTCGCAGTCGTACACGCTTCTGCCCGGCGATGTCATCACCACAGGTTCCCCGGCTGGTACGGCGCCGATGGTGCCGGGCGATACCATCGAAATTGAGATCCCCGGCGTGGGCAGCCTGACCAACCCGATTGAGCGCGCCTAAAGGCCGCTTTAGAGGCCGAGTGCTTTGAGAATGGTGCGCAACTTCGCCGTGGTTTCCTGAAGCTCGGCCGTCGGGTCGGAATCCACGACGATTCCGCCGCCCGCCCACGCGCGGGCGGAGAGTCCATCGCCGGCTACTTCGGCGCAACGGATGGCCACCATGTACTCGCCATCGCCGGAGTCATCGCACCAGCCCACTGCGCCGGCGTAGAAGCCGCGGTCGGCTTCGGCGGTTTCGATCAGCGCTTGCGCGGCTTCCGTGGGGGTGCCGCAGATGGCGGGGGTGGGGTAGATCAGCTCGGCCAGTTCGAGTGCCGTGAAATTCGAATCCTTCAGTGTTCCCGCGATTGGGGTCCCCAGATGCCACATCTCGTTCGTGGAGGTCAGCTGCGGGGTGGTGGGGGCGTCGAGAGTACTGCACAGCGGCTGCAGGATCCGGCGGATGTGGTCCACGACGAAGGCATGCTCGCGCAGATCCTTACCTGAGTTCTGGAGGTCTTGACCGGCCTTGATGTCGCGTGCCTTATCGGCCTGGCGGGGCGCCGAGCCAGCTAGGGGGAAGGCCGTAACCGTTGAGCCTTGCTTCTTAATCAATACTTCCGGGGAGGAGCCCACGAGCATAGATCCCGGGCGTCCCGCCGGTGACAGGTCGGCGATGAAGCCGTCGCGGTGCGAGGATAGATCGATCAATCGCGCGGCCACGAGGAGCGGATCCACCGGAGCATTGAATTCAATGTCAACGGCGCGAGCAAGAACCACCTTGTCCAGTTTGGAGGCTTCGATCGTAGCGATGGCGGCTTCAATGCGGCGCAGGTGCTCTTCCGGCTCCGGATCAAAACCGGTTACGCGCGCATTGAGCTTGCCGCTGCGGTAGTAGGCATGGGGCTCAAGAGGCCCGTCCTCACGAATGATGCTGCGCGGCACGGTGAGCGCAGCTGGATCACCCTTGTGAAAGGGAAGTGCGCCGACGACCATGGGCGCGCTGCCGGCACGTAGTGCGGACACTGCATCATCGACAGCGCTAAAGGTGGTGGTTGAACCTTGGGTACGCACAGACCCCGTCGCGCGGGACAGGAGGAAGTCGGGGGCGGTAGAGGGTCTGTTTTCACACATAAGGAATAACTCTAGTTCCTTCCGCTGCTAGCGCCGAAACCAGATCCCTTGCCTTTGTGATATGACCGGTATCGAGGTGCTAGTCGCGATTGCGGGGGCGGAAGAACTGCACGGCAACAAAAAGCCCAATACCAAGCAGCAGGGCCAGGGAGCCCATGCCTGCTAGAAAGCCTGCCCAGAAGCCGACCATCGGTGCTCCATAGCTCATGGCCTGGATGTTTTCGGCCTCAGCATAGTCTTCGTTGGAGTCGGACGCAGAGTGCTGTTGCTGTGCTTCCTGCTTTGCGCCGCGTTCCCGGTTGGCAGCGGTGTTGCGCGTGGAGCCTTTTTCTCCTGAGGAAGCAGTGCTTGGCGACGCCCCACGGTGTGCCGAATCTCTCTGTCCTTGCGCTGTGTGGGCTACACCGTTCTGTGTCGAGTTTTGGGACTGCGACACTGAGCGCTGGCCATCAGCTGGGCGTTCAGTACTGGGCTCTTTTGACGTTGATGATGTTCCCGGTTGTGCTTTACTGCGTGCACTCGGACGCGTGGAGTGCCGCGAATCTTGAGCCCGACTTGTTTCGGAGGGCTTTCCACCGTTGAGGAGGGTATCTGCCTCCTTGAGTGTTTTGTCCATAGTCTTATCCAACTGTGCGATGGACTTGGAGGTGTCATTGATGTCCTTGGCCAGTTGCTGCGGCCGGTTCTTCGGGCTGCCCGAGCCAGCATTGTCGCCTTCGCTGGAGTCCCACTCCAATTCGCAGATGTCGGAGGCATCGGCGTCGCCGACCAAGAACGGTACGTCGATGGAGTGCTCGGAGCCATCGTTGAGCGTGAACGTGAAGGTAGCGGCGTATGCTCCCGGTTCGGTGAAGATTATCCCGGTGTGGCTGTGGAAGTGATCGGGGTAGTCCCAAGTGATATCCGGGTTATCTGAATCAAAGAGCACGGTGGGTTCAGCGCCCACAGAGTTCTGGAAACCCACCATGCGTCCGCCTTCCGGGCCGCTGTGCAGCGTTAAGGACAAGGTGGCATCGGCCGCAGTGCTCTCATCGAGGTAGCTGGTGTTGAACCCCACCCAGGGGATGTTGGGATCTTGGGTTTGGGGGATCTGCCAACCGCTCGATGGGATATCGCTGCCCGCTGATTCATCGAAAGCGGCGTTGCTACCGACTTCTACGTAGAACTCCCCGGAGGCATAGTCCTTACCGGATTCATCATCGCGGGCTATAAAAGAAAGGTCCCCAGAGTCACCAACCAGGGCGAGGTCTTGGTGCCCGCGGGTAAAGGCGTGCAGGGAGTCGGCATCGCAGGAGGCCTCGCTCGCGTGCTCTTCGGCGAGGGCTGGCGGTGCAGCGGCCACCAAGGGCGGGGTACTGAGAGCTAGTGCAGCGACAGCGGTCAGGGTAAGCGGGCGGAAGCTCATACGTGTCATATGGAAAGAGTTCATGCGGACAAGGTCTCCTTCGAGGTGTGTGATTGCGAGGTGGATGCCGCGTCGCGGCGGGAATGCAGTAGAGGGGAGAGTGCCCACGCCACAAGGAAGCAGGCGGTGAGCAGCAGAACGATGGTTGCGCCGGCGGGAAGATCGATGGCCCATGCAAGGTAGATTCCGAAGAAGCTGCCCAGCGAACCGATCACCGCGGAGGCGATCATCATTGACCCCAGCGAGTCACAGAGCAGCCTGGCGGTCGCGGCTGGGGTGATGAGGAGGGCCAGGACGAGGACGTTGCCGATGGTTCCCACGGAGATAACCACCGCGCCCGTGACGCAAAGGTAAAGCACGATGTCTAGGACAAAGACGGGAAGCCCCATGGCACGGGCAGTCTCTTTGTCTAGGCAGGTGGCTGTGAGCTGGGGGCCGAGGAGCAATACTGTGGCCACGATAAGCACCGAGACGGTGAACGCGGTGTAGAGATCAGCGTGGGAGACACCCGTCAGCGAGCCGAAAAGAAAGCTGGTGAGCGAGGCCGTGTAGCCCTCCACGCGTGAGATGATCACCATGCCGAGCGCAAAGGAAGCGGCAAAGAAGATGCCGATGACGGAATCTTCGCGCACAGTTCGCCGCTGGGAGAAGCACGCGATGAGCACGGCCACCGCGCAACCCGCCACGGCGCCGCCCAGCAGTACTGACCCGTGAAGTGCGAAGGCGATGGCCAGTCCCGGGAACACTGCGTGGGACACTGCATCGCCGATGAAGGCCATTCCACGCAGCACGACGTAGCACCCCACCACGCCGCACACGATTGCGGCGAGGAGGGAGATCCCTACTGCGCGGGCGAGGAAGTCCAAGTGCGGGTTGGTGAGGTCTTGGAAGAACTCAATTAGCGAGATGTCGATCATGCCGCCACCCCAATCGCGGAGAGCAGGGGTGAGGAGGCTGAGACCCCGAAGGTAGTGCTCCAGGGCTGCGGGGTTAAGCGCAAGGTTTCCGCCGGGCCGTCAGCGATGATGCCCCGGTTGAAGAGCACAAGCCGTGAGCAGGAATGCACGGCCTCTGAGAGGTTGTGCGTGGACATGACAACGCTGGTGCCATCCGTAGTGAGCTTGTCAAAAAGAAGCAAGAGCTCTTCGGTATTGGGGGCGTCGAGTCCGGTGAAAGGTTCGTCGAGAAGCAGCACCTCTGGTTCGCAGGCTAAGGCGCGGGCGATGAGGACGCGCTGGCGTTGCCCGCCGGAAAGTTGGGCTATAGGACGCCGTGCGAATTCTTCCAGGTTGGTCAGCTCGATGGCGCGCCGTGCGGCCTCCTTATCGAGGCGCCCTGGGCGCCGGAACCACCCCACTAGTCCAGTGCGCCCACTCAGCACCGCCTTGGCCACGCTGATGGGGAAGTCCCACTCCACGTCGTGGCGCTGCGGGACATAGCCAAGCGAGGTGGTCACGTCGATGGTCCCGGTAAAGGGCACGAGGCCTAAGACAGCGCGCATGAGCGTGGTTTTGCCAGCGCCGTTCGGGCCGAGGAGGCCGATAAACTCGCCAGGGTTAACAGAAAAGCTTGCCCCGTCGATGACGCGGCGGCCGGACAGCGATACGGACAGATTATTTACCGTAATGAAGGGATTAGCCACGCCGCCCACCCTTCGCGCGCACGACCGCGATGATGGCACCGATGAGCACAAGGACGCCTACGCCCGCGAGGACCCAGTTCCACGTCGGCACCGATGCCGACATAGAGCCGGACGTGGTGGAGGACTCGGCATTCGGGTCCCATTCCACGGCCTGTGCTTGCGCAACGTCGGCGTCATCGCCCACAGCGAAGGTCAAGGTGGCTTCGGCAGCTACCTCTTTTCCGGCGCTTTCTCCTGCGCCCTCGCCGCTCATGCGGACCCGGATCTGGTGAATGCCGGGCTCGGTGAACACCCAATTGGCGTGGGTATGAGTGCCCAAGTCCACCCAGAAGCCTTCTGAGTCCCCGGTTGCTGTAGACCACAGCAGCTGAGGTTCTTCGAAGCCGCCGTTTTGCAGGAAGAGGGAGAACTCACCCGGGCCTTGGTGCCCGAGGAACTCCATGGTCACTCCTCGCTCAACATTGTCTGCCAATGAGGGAGCTTGGGTATTCCAGCCCAACCACGGAACGTCAGCCTGCTCCGTTTGCGGTACGACCCACACCTGCGAGCCAGGTTCTGCGCCAACGAAGGAGAATGCCTTGTCCTCCGGCAGAGTCAACAGGGCGTTGTCACCCACCTGGAAGACCACATCCTCGGGCTGGCGCCACACGGGTGTTTCAGCCGAATCGTCGCGAGCGAGGAACTCAGCTTGGCCTTCGGAGAGCAGGAGCCCTAGGTCGACGTGGCCGTGATCGATGGTGGCAGCCGTTCCAGGCGCGGCTACCTCTTCGTTAGCGCTGACCACCTGGGCGAGATCTCCGGCGAAGGCAGCTGCCGGTGCGAAAGCCAAGGCCGCGGCGGTAAGTGCTGTCGCAAGCGGCATAGTGAGGGTTCGGATGGTGAGTTTAGACATGAGATTCCTTTGTTGTGTTGCTGAGACAGCGGTTGAGTGAGTGCGCGTTGAAGCGCAAGAGGTCGAGATACGTCGGAACGGCGTCATCAAGCGTGTCGCCGTAAATCGGGCATACAGCCACCCCGAGGGAATCGGCGGCTTCCCGGATGACATCCGCGCTGGCTTGTTGCGTTGGTTCTACGAATACGGCGGGAAGCTGGAGGTTCTCCAAGGTGCGGCGCAGAGCGATGACATCGCGCGGCGAGGGCTCGATGGCCGGGTTCGGAGTAACGAAGCCCGCGATATCAATGCCGTAGCCTTGCTCCAAGTAGGCATAACCGTGATGCGGCGTAACCAGGTGGCGGTTGCGCTCCGGGATGGCGGAGATGAGCCGTCTTACTTCGGCATCGGTTTCCCGCAACTGCGTGATGTAGTCCTGTGCGCGGGCGCGGTAATCCGCGCCGTGTGAGGGGTCCGCCTGGGCAAGCTGTTCAGCGATGACCTCGGTGAAACTGACAACGTTGGCGGCGTTATGCCACAGGTGTGGGTCTACTTCGCCGTGAATGTGCTTGCCCAAGACAGCTTGGGGCAGGAGATAGGTCTCATCCCCGGGCCGGCCCAAGAAACGGTAGGAGGGATCCGGCGGGATCTCCTGCAGCGCGGAGTTAGGGACGCGCAACACCGTGGTCTTCGGATCAAAACGCTCGCCTTGGTCCTCCAAATCGAGTTTTCCTGTAGCCATGTCAGCGGTGATATCCACGTGGCCCGCATCGAGCTCGTGCATCCCCTCAGGTGCGTTTACGCCGACGGCCACTGTGAATTCCTGCGGGGAGCCATCGTGAGCGCCAAAGCTCATCCTGTAGGTACCGGGCTTGCTAAAAGCCCAGGACACGTGCGTGTGGGCGTTGGCTGGCAGCGTTGTGGAATCCTCGCGCGGATCTATCCCATCGGCGGTGTTAAAAAGGACCTCTGGCGTACCGAATGTCGAGACCACGTAGGCGGCGGCATCGCCCGGGCCTTCTGCGTCGATCAGGCGCAGGTCGACGCTTGAGGTCCCCGGGGGCGCGTTGCGCACGCGCAACCCCAGCCACACGGCGTCGAGCGCGATGTTCTCCACCAGCGGGACCAGCTTCGCTCCACGCGTGGAGGCCTGATCCGCCACTTCGGTGACGGGCACATCCGACGACTCCTTCATGGACTTCAGCAGATTCTGTGGCTCGAGAAGAAACCCGTTGGACAGCAGTACGTCTGCGTTTGCGATGTCCCGCACCGAGCGCAGGCTCGGTTCAAAGGTATGGGGATCCTTTCCCGCGGGGATCAGGGTCGTCACCGTGGCGTCATGTCCGGCCACATGCTTGGCGACGTCCCCCAGTATCGGTGTCGTCGCCACCACCTTCACCTTTGCATCGTCTCCGCTGGCAGTGCTCGCGCAGCCACTCAGCGCTGAGGCACCGAGAGAGATGGCGGAAAGAATCGCGATGCACGCCATCCGAGTGCGTACTTTCCGAGGCATCAGTCGCGGCCCCTCAGCAGCGCGAGGCGCGCTAGCGCCAGGCCCAGCACAAGCATTCCCAGGCCGAGGATGCCGATGCCCCACGGCAACAGGTTTTGCCCGCTGTCGTAGTAGCCGGCCGCAGCCACCGTGTCCACATTCTCCCCGTCTGCGGTTTCGGCGGATCGGTGAGAAGGCTTGCGCTCCTTCCTTTCCCCGCGAGTTGTGCGGTCTTTACGCTCCTTGTTGTGGGCCTGTTGTTTGGTGTCTTTGGCACCGGCAGCGGTGGCCGATCCGCGGGCAGCGCCTCCAGAGCTGCCGGCTCCGGTGCTTCCAGCGTGAGAGCGTGAGCCGGAGTTGGAGGAAGCAGGTTGCTCAGGGGAGGCGGCGCCTTGCGCAGTCCCGTGGTCATCGTCGGCACCGTCAGTGCCATCATCGACGCTGGATTCCTCGTCCCCGGAATCCTGGGGAGCGGCTTCGCCGTCGCCGACGTCCCAGGTATAGGTGACCTGATTACTCGTGTCGCCGTTGGATTCAGCCTGAACAGTCATGGTGTACGTACCAGGTTCGCTAAACGCCCAATTGACGTGGCGGTGCGCCGGGTAAGCCTGATTGATGACGTCACCGGACACCAAGTCGAGCTCGCCGGCGTCCGTGACCGGTTGAATATCACCAAAGCCTGCGGTTTCGAAGATGAAAATGTCGCCGGGCCCGGTGACCTCAACAAATTCGAAGTTCACGTCCTTATATCCAGCAGATTGGGCCGCTTGCGTATCCCAACCCGGCCACAGGAGTGAGCTGTCCTGGGTCTGGGGGAGGTAGTACGTCGGTGTGCCGATGCCATCGATGCGCTCGGTCGCCTCGCTCCATGCCTCCTCAGCCACCTTGAGGGTGACATCGTTACCGGGCCTGACGACGCCACTACCGGTGACGTCTTCCTTCATCGACAACGTCAGCTGACCACCCGGCGCAGAGACATAGAAGGCATCCACGTGCCCAGAATCTATAAGCTCGCCTTCGGCGCGGGCAGTCGCTGGAAGGCCAAGGACGGACACGAGAAGTGCCACGGCGATGGCGCACACGGCGGCATTGAATGTTTTCAGCGGTGCGGAATGCAATCGAAGTGTGTCCTTTCTAGCGGTGAAGCAGACCGTTGAAGCGGGCCTCAATCTGGGCTCTGTGGTCGTTGTAGAAATTGAAGAGGCGTTGGAAAATGAGGGCCACGACGGCCGGAAGCACTAATCCCCACAGGCTGTCGAGCTTGGGCTTAGAGGACGTCATCCCCTTATCTCCACTGGGTTTCGTGTTTCCTGGCTTCTTACCGCCGGGTGTGTTGGTGCCTTCGCCTTCGCTTCCTTCCTTGGAGCTTGCGCAGTCCTTGATTGCGGCGTCGCCAGCCGCGACGGTGAGCACCTGGGGTTCGGAAGAAATTTCTTTGCCATCGGCGGTGGTGGCCGTATAGCTGACTTCGAGCTTGTAGATTCCCGGCTTGGTAAACACCCAATTGCTGTGGGTATGCGAGGCAAAAGTGGTCTCGATGGACAAGTCTCCTGCGGCTGAGTTGATCAGCGGGGTAAAACCTTTGCCTAATCCTTCAGTGGTGAAGAGCCCAATTTCTGCGCCTTCAGGCTTCTCGACGGGCTTGATATTGAGCATGACCTTGCCGTCTTTGTAGTCCTTGTAGTTGAGAGCTTGGGTGTTATATCCCGGCCAGATGATGCTCTGCTCTTGAGTCTGGGGGAGGAGGAAGAATTTCTCCTTGCCCAGGTAGTCGAATTCCTTGCCGTTGAGCGCGGCAGGGCGGGAGCGCAGTGCGTTGTCGTGTACTGCGAGGGCGACGTCGTCAAGCGGGCGCTCAACGGTCTTCTTATCCACGATGGCCGTTTCATCCTTGAGGCGGGTGAGAAACTTATCGCCGTCACGGGATACCGCAATATCGACGTGTCCGTGGTCGAGCACTGCCTTGTCGGCGCAGACACCGGTGTTGTCGCCGGGTTCGGGCTGAGGAGTGTTATCTGGGGCTGGCGCAGGAGCCTGAGCCCCAGCGCCGAGTTTGCCCACGCGCTCGTACGTTTTTCCGAAAGCGAAATTGTCGGTCAGCGTGATGCTGCCGGAGTCTTGCGTGATGCTTGGGTGCGGAAGAATATCGAGGCGCACGGTATTGCCGTTGAAGTTTGCATCGGCACCGACGACAAATTCCGCGCGGCCGCGGGTGATAGTGCCGTCGAAATCGATGTCCGGAAGCGAGCTTCCCTTACTAAAGAAGCCACCGTGCACGTAGCCTTCTAGGTTTTTATCGGCTGCCTCCAGGATGATGCGGGTGGCGTCTTCGCCCTCCGGAACGGCGCGCGCGGACAGTCCCGTGTCAGATAGCGAAACCTCTTCTCCGGAGAAGAGTTGACGGGGGTTTGTGGTCTCGGTCCAGGACTCCGCGGACGTCTTCGAGGAGGTAGAAAGCTCAGCGTTTTCAGAATAGGCGAGCTCCTCGCTCACCCAGCGCGGGCTGCCGTCCTTCGGGGTGTACACAGCTTGGATTGTTGAGGCCTCGGGCCCTAAGAATTCATCGAAGTGTGCCTTGCCATCTTTCACGGCTAGATCGGTGAGGAAGTAGCCGTCGATAAGCAGCGTGAGCGTGCCGTTACTGCCCCCAGTGAAGTCGATGGAGGAAAGCCGCTCGTCTCCATCTTTGTCACGGGACTTAGCAGGGGCGATGCGCAGGCGATAGTCCTTCTGGCTAGCGTCCCCCGCGGATGCCTGTTCGAAGCGTTCCTTGAGGGAGGGAGTGCTGTGGTCTGACGGGCGCTGCCCTCCGACCTGAATGGACGTGGTTGTCGGCTTGGAGGAAATGAACTCGCCGTCTTTGTTTCGCGCGGTGGTTTGGTAGGTGAGCTGGTAGCGCCCGGGTTTGGAAAAGACAGTGAAGTTGTGGGTATGCGTGCCGCTAGTCAGCCACGCGGAGTGAGGTGCGCCCTCCGACGTGCCAAAGAATCGTTGAAGCCCGCCAGGGCCGGGGTAGTAGCCAAACATCTCTACTTCGCCCGGTCCATCGACGCTTAACAGGTCGAGGGAGGCGATGTTATCGCGGAAGCTGTCGACAGGAAGCTCAGTGTCCGCGCCAAAGCCCATCCATACCGGGTCCAGGCTGCCCTGCACGCTGGCAGGGGCCATGTAATAGGTTTCGCCCGGCTTCCCTAGGAAGGAGAGCGCAGGGTCTTCAGGCACGGTGAACTGGTATTGGTTCGTGCCGTTTTGGTCCCAGCCTTTGCCTACCCATGTGACGGTGTCGGCGAGATCGTGGTCGGATTCGGCTGAATGGCTCTTGAGGTTAAGAGAATTGTCTTCCCAGAATGCTTTGGGGGAATCGATGTGCGTTTGGGTGGCGACGTGTTTGCCGTCGTCAGGGCCGGCTACGGCGGTAGCGGGGGAGAAGAGAAGTGTGGCGCAGGTAAGCAGCGCCACGGAGCGAGTTCGAGCCACAGTGTGGAACCTTTCTTCAGTTCTGTCGAGAGAATTTCACTATAGGGAATGGAAATCAATTCCGTTTAGTCTGGATCGAAAACCCAGTTCACGCTTAGTGGAAACCGGGTTCAATTACCCCCAAGTGGGGCGGGCGGTGCCGTAACTCAGCGCTGAACTACGATGGTTGACATGACTGAAACAACTTCCGACGTCCGCGTACGTTTTTGCCCGTCGCCCACAGGAACGCCCCACGTGGGCATGGTCCGCACGGCGCTGTTCAACTGGGCCTATGCCCGCCACACCGGCGGCAAGCTCATCTTCCGCATCGAGGACACCGATGCCGCTCGTGACTCCGAGGAGTCCTTCCAGGCCATCATTGATTCGCTGAACTGGCTCGGCTTGGGCTGGGATGAAGGCGTCAATGTGGGTGGTCCGGACGAGCCGTACCGTCAGTCGCAGCGCATGGATATTTATGCCGATGTCCTGCAGAAGCTCAAGGATGGCGGCTATGTCTACCCGGCTTATTCCACCAATGAAGAAGTGCAGGCGCGCCACAAGGCAGCCGGACGCGACCCGCAGCTTGGCTACGACAACTTTGACCGCGACCTCACTCAGGAGCAGATCGATGCCTTCGAGGCGGAAGGCCGCAAGCCGGTGTGGCGCCTTCGCATGCCGGACAAGGACTGGACGTGGAATGACCTGGTGCGTGGAGAGCTGACTTTTAAGTCGGAGACCCAGCCAGATTATGTGGTGGCCCGCTCCAATGGTGCACCGCTCTACACGTTGGTTAACCCTGTCGATGACGCGCTCATGGGGGTTACGCACGTGTTGCGCGGCGAAGATCTGCTGTCTTCCACTCCGCGCCAGCTCGCCCTCTACGAGGCGCTCATTGAGCTGGGCATTGCCAAGCAGACTCCGGAGTTCGGCCACCTGCCGTTCGTGATGGGTGAGGGCAACAAGAAGCTGTCCAAGCGCGATCCGCAGTCCAACCTGTTCAACCACCGCGATGCGGGTATCATCCCGGAGGGAATGCTCAACTACCTGTCCCTGCTGGGCTGGTCCCTTTCCGCGGACAAGGACATCTTCTCCGTCGATGAGCTCATTGCCAACTTCGACGTGCACGACGTGCTGGGCAACCCCGCCCGTTTCGACCAGAAGAAGTTGGAAGCCATCAACGCCGACCACATTCGTTTGCTTGAGCCGGCTGACTTTGCCCAGCGCCTGCGGGATTACCTCACCGAGTACACCGACTTCCCTGTGGATTACCCGGAAGACAAGTTCGCCTTCGCCGCCGACCTGGTGCAGACCCGCATTAAGACGCTGTCTGACGCTTACGGGCTTATGTCCTTCCTGACCACGCCGGACGCTGAGCTGGAGCTCGATGCCAAGGCGGCGAAGAAGAACCTCAAGGAGGAGGCTGTTCAGCCTCTCGAGGTCGCCATTGCCAAGTTGGAGGAGCTTGGGGAGTGGAAGACCGAAGAGATTGAAAAGGTTCTCTCTGGCGCACTTATCGACGACCTCGGTCTCAAGCCCCGCAAGGCCTACGGCGCCCTGCGTGTCGCGGTCTCGGGACAGCAGGTTTCCCCGCCGCTGTTCGAGTCCATGGAGCTGCTGGGCAAGGAGTCCACGCTGGCTCGCCTTAAGGCAGCTCTGGCCGTGACTCCGTGGAGCGCTGAGTAGTCTCAAGCGCTAGTCTCACAGGCCTGTAATTTCGGGGCATTAAGAATCGTTCTTAATGTCCCGAAAATGCTATCTGGCCTGGCGATTTGTGTGTATCGGTGGTGCTGGATATAGTAATAAACCGTTGCAGCGAGCGGCGAGGGGTTAACCCCAAGCAGGCTCAACGCGATAGTGGCCTATGGTGTAATTGGCAACACAACGGTTTCTGGTACCGTCATTCTAGGTTCGAGTCCTGGTAGGCCAGCAGTGATAACTGCGTAAAGTGCTGCGGCACTTTGCGTCAGTGATCACAGTTCTATGCCCCGTTCGTCTAGCGGCCTAGGACGCCGGCCTCTCACGCCGGTAACACGGGTTCAAATCCCGTACGGGGTACCACTTAAAGAGTGGCAAGCATAACGCGCTTGCCACTCTTTTTCTTTCATCGGCCATAATCCTAGCCCGACTTATTGGTCTGGAGGCTTATAGGCCTTCTGTCATTGCTTTGAGGGCTAGAACGTGCCGTGTGTAGGCGTCTGCGCCGGTTTCGGTGAGCGTGACCCACACGGTGTCCTTGGCGCGCGTAGAGCCGTACTCCCGCGTGCGGCTTGCGTAGCCGTGGTCTTCGAGGTGCTTTAGTTGCTTGGAGAGCGTATCGGCGGGGAGTTCCGTAAGCTCGGCGAGTTGTCCGTACTTCATCTGCCGTCCTTCGGTGGCGCCGGCGGAGAAGAGTGTGGCGCAGATCTTGAGCCGATTGATGGGGTGGATAATTGGGTCCAGTTCAGGGACCTGGTGAGATGCTTGCCTAGACATTGATGCCCTTGATGGCGGCGTTGCTGTTCTCGTAAAGCATCCAGGCTGTCGAGCCAGTAACTATGACCCCGCAAGCGATCATCCACGGCCACGTGTCGGGGGTCGGTGTAGTTGACATGATCATGGCGAAGGGGAGGACTACCCGTGACCATGTCGCGCGATCGTTCCTCGGCCCCTTGTTGGGGTTGGGGCGAACAAAAGGGTTCGCGATTTTGTCCTTGAGGAGGAAACCGAGAATGAACGTCGGTATCAGGATTGCGAGTGTGTACCACCAGGACACCTTGGATAGCGCAAGACTGCTACCGATACCGAGCGCTACAAGTGCCACCGCCCACCAGCTTTGTGTCCAGGCGGTCCGCTGTTGGGCGTCTTGAATGATCTTGAGTTCATCGTTCATGGCCTGACTCCTTTGTTTGCATCTGATGCAAGTGTATCACTTGCATTAAGTGCAAGTAAGGGGGTGAGGGCTGTTGTGATCAAGGAGTGGTGTGGTTGTGCCCCTTACCGGAGGGTTAAAAGTCCAAGTGCAAGCGGACTTGGGAAAGTTACCAGGGGGTATACCAGTGGCCAATTGGTCTAATCTCTTCCGCTATGCCTTTGGCGGTCATACACTGCAGGTATAAGGCATTCCCGACAGAAAGGAGAGCGGATGGCGGAAGCTGATAATCATCACTATCGCCGACGCGACTCTAGCAGATAATACGAGGCGGCATCGCCATAATCCACAACTTCTTAAAGCCAACATTCGAGCGAAGTAGGAGCCTTGCACCACATGCTGTTAGCGCACGTGTCCTCCCGAACCTCTAGCGATGACTAACGAGTGCTCCGGCCCCAGCTGCCAACGGCACGCCAGCGGAATAACCACTGATTCGATCCGCGCCCGGGCCCTGAGAGTCAATGATTTCATCGCAGTCGAAAGTGGCAACGAGGTTCGGGATTTTCTTTGTGTAAAAGGCCATGCTAGCTGCCGATTTGTGCATTCTTTCGCCGATCCTATAGTGTTTAGCAAGTCCGCAACGGACAGCTAAACGAGCCCCGTTCGTCTAGCGGCCTAGGACGCCGGCCTCTCACGCCGGTAACACGGGTTCAAATCCCGTACGGGGTACAAAAATAAAAGGCGGCGAGCATCATGCTCGCCGCCTTTTGGGTTTGGGGCTTAAGACTAGACAATGAGGACCTCAGCGTTATTGCCGCCGGTGCAGCGAATGACCTCGTGCTCATCGGTTTGGCATGCCAGTGAATAGTTCTGTTGGGTAATGGGGCTGTTGACGGTGACCTGTCCGGGGATGAAGGACCGGAGGTCGTCTTTAGAGCCTGGCGCCAAGGTCATCAAGCGGCCTGCTGTGGAACGGGCGAAATCGCAACTGGTGTTCGCACCGGCCATGACGAAAGCGATGTTATAGCCGTCGCCCATCTGGCACACAGTGGCGGGCGTGCCGTAAACGCTGACTGATGCGCCGTTGGCGTCGCCCTCGGGGAGTTGTTCAGAAAGGCTGTTATACGTGGCCGTTTGTGCCGTTTGAGAGGTTTGGCGTTGGCCTGCGGCTGGTTGGGCGGCTTGGGCTCCTTGTGCACTCTGGGCCTGTGTGTCAGGTTGTTGAGCCTGGTCCGCAGGCTGATCGCTAGCGTTGTCCGGCAAGGTTGGTTCAGGGCCGTCGGGGGCTGCCTCGTCGGCAGCGTTCGGAACGTGAAGCTCAGCGTCATCGTTAAGCGGCTGAAATGCCGGGTAAGTGTTTTCAAACGTTGGCTCACCCGATGCCGTTTCCGTCCTCGACGGCGCTGCCATTTCGGATGACGTGGAGCATCCGACTGTTAGAACACCGGCGGTGATTATGGCTGCAAAAGCTGCGATGGGACGGTGGGCGCGCGTGGAAGTCATAAAGCCCACCCTAACGAGATGTGTGGCGATGCGCTGGGGAAAACGGGGAAAGCTGCCCAATCACAGTGACGTGCACTCAGATTGGGCAGCTCAATAAACAGAATCGGGGTAGCTCTTAGTGGCAATCCCAGTGGCCGTCATGTGCCGCGTGGCGGTGACCATCATGCAGGTAGTCCACGTGGTCGCCATGGGGAATAGCGATGTGCCCGCAGCCCTCGCCGTGCTCGTGTTCGTGGGCCTCGTGAACGGTGTGCTCGGATGCTTCGCACTCGTCCCAGTGGCCTTCATGCTCGCGATGAATGTGGCCGTCGTGTACGTAGTCGGTGTGATCGCCGTGCGGGAAGGCGACGTGGCCGCAGCCTTCGCCGTGGACGTGGGTGTGCTCGTCGTGGATGGTGTGGGTCATGGCTCCTCCTGGAGGTCGGGGATTTTCACTACATTTTCAGTAGCTATCAATGTTAGTAAAGCGTGTTTTCAATCCACTTTCAATAGTGGGGGTGGGTGGGGGTATCGCCGGAGCTGAACGCGGGGCGTGAAGGGAGAATTGGCGTAGCCCAGGCTAGAGTGAGGTGATGATGAAAAGGTCTCCGCAACTTCGCTTTTCCCGTGTCTTACCAGGCTTTGCATTCATGGCTGGCGCATGCTCGCTGGCCTTTGCTCTCGCCGCCCCCGCGACCGCTGCTGAGGGGGTGCCGGTTCGGCAAGGGCAAAAGATCGCGGCTTCTGATGGCGCGTTGTGCACTGTCGGTTACGTCGAGGCTAATCGGGCGTGGACCTCGGCGCACTGTGGCTTAAATGGCGAACAAGTGTATAACGAAGCAGGCCAGCACCTAGGAACGTTGCGTTGGTTCACGCCCTCGGGGGCTGCGGGGCATGACTTGGCCTATATTCAATTCGCCGGCGGAACCTATTCGGCAGGCAACCCGCTCACCGGGGATGGCATGGCACCGGTGCCTGGTGAAGGCTCAACGGTGTGCTTCGACGGACAGGCCGCGTCGCGTCAGTGTGGCACCGCGGTGAAGGGGCCGGGTGTCTTTCCGGGCATGAACTATGCGGCCGATGTGTCGCTGGCGCCTGGGGACAGCGGTGGAGCAGTGTCCGTCCCAGGGCAGCCGGGCGTTGTGGGCATTTACCAGGGGATCACCCAGGCTAATCGGGGTGGCCGGACAGTTACTTTCTCAAATTATGCGCGCATGCCACATGCGGATGAGCTAGCGCGCCTGCAACACCAGGGTTGGGTGCCGCGCCGTCCCAACCGGGAGCCAGGAAACCCAGTCCGGGTGGCCCAAGAAAAAGGTGAGGCATTGTCCTCGACGAGTAGCGCGGGACCGGAAGGGCTGCGCGGCCTTGCGATGTATTTCGGTCTCGGTATTTAGGAACGCCGCCTCGAAGCTTTAGACCCCGCTGCACTGCACTGCGCTGCGCTAAGTGCCCAGTTCTTAACGGTTGCCGTCGTGTGGCGTGCCATTGGAGAGTGCGGCACTTAAGCGGTTGGATGCGCTAACCAGGACATCTGCGAACTTTTCCGCCGGGGAAGGGCGGAAGCGTTCGGCGGAACCGGAGACGGAAAGGACGGCGATGAAGTTCCCTGCGCCGTCGAAGACGGGGGCGGAAACGGAAGCGAGGTCTGACTCGCGCTCTTCGATGGATTCGGAGTAGCCGTTGGTGCGCGCGAGCTCGACATCGTGCTCACTAAAGATGGCATCGGGAACATGGACATCAGCAAAGGCGGCGAAGACGCGGGCGGCGGAACCGGAGGTGAGTGGAAGCTGGCGGCCTACGGGCACCACGTTGTGGAGTCCGATCTCCGGCTCGCGCGTGGCGATACACGTGCGCGTGGTGCCGGAGAGTTCGTAAAGCTGGACGGACTCACCGGTGGCGTCGAGAAGCTCCTCCATAATGGGGCCTGCGGTTTCGATTATGCGATCACGGTTGCCGGGTAGGGCCGGCCCAGCGCCCCACTTTCCATCGGGGGTGCGGGTAAGGATTCGGTGCGCCTCGAGCGCTGTGGCGAGACGATGTGCCGTTGCCCGAGGCAGGCCGGTGGTCTCACAAAGCTCGTTGAGCGTAGAAGGTTGGTTGGTCGCGGCCATCATGATGGCTACCGCGCGATCCAATACCTTAATTCCTGATACTGCACTATACTCTCCCATATAATGAAATCTACGTCCCATTAATTGAGATTTCAAGTGGAGAGGCACATGACTGAGAAACTGACACTCGCAGAGAAGGTATGGCGCGACCATGTCGTGCGTAAAGGGGAGAACGGCGAGCCCGATCTTCTCTATATTGACTTCCAACTCTTGCATGAAGTTACCAGCCCGCAGGCTTTCGATGGTCTTCGCCTGGCCGGTCGCAGGATGCGTCACCCAGAGCTGCACCTGGCCACTGAGGACCATAACGTTCCAACCGTGGGCATTAAGTCCGGTAACCTTTTAGAAATCAAGGATGAGGTCTCCCGCACGCAGGTGTCCACGCTGCGCAAGAACTGTGAAGAGTTCGGCGTGCGCCTGCATTCGATGGGTGATGCTCAACAGGGCATCGTTCACACAGTGGGTCCTCAGCTGGGCATTACGCAGCCCGGCATGACCATCGTGTGCGGTGACTCGCACACGTCGACGCACGGCGCCTTCGGTTCTATTGCCATGGGCATCGGTACCTCTGAGGTGGAGCACGTCATGGCCACCCAGACACTTTCGCTTAAGCCCTTTAAGACAATGGCCATCGAGGTCAGCGGTGAGCTGGCGGAGGGCGTTTCCGCCAAGGATTTGATTTTGGCGATCATCGCCAAGATTGGCACCGGCGGCGGCCAAGGCCACATCATCGAGTACCGCGGTGAGGCCATTCGCAAGATGTCGATGGAAGCCCGCATGACCATCTGCAATATGTCCATCGAGGCCGGTGCCCGCGCCGGCATGGTGGCTCCGGATGAGACCACTTTTGAGTACGTCAAGGGCCGTGAGTTCGCACCCCAAGGAGAAGATTGGGACGCGGCCGTCGAGTACTGGAAGACGCTGCCGACTGACGACGGCGCCGAATTCGACACCGTCGTGGAGATCGACGGCTCCGCGTTGACGCCTTTCGTGACTTGGGGTACTAACCCGGGACAGGGCTTGCCATTGAGCGCTACCGTGCCCGACCCAGAGGAGTGCGGCGACGACGGCGAAAAAGCCGCCGTCGAGAAGGCCTTGGCCTACATGGACCTGAAACCCGGCACGCCGCTGCGCGATATCCAGATCGACACGGTCTTCCTTGGATCGTGCACGAACGCGCGCATCGAGGATCTGCGCGCGGCCGCCGAAGTGGTCAAGGGGCGCAGCATCGCGGCTGATACCCGCATGATGGTGGTTCCGTCTTCGGCCGTGGTCAAGGCCCAGGCTGAGGAGGAAGGGCTGGACAAGATCTTCACCGACTTCGGCGCCGAGTGGCGCACCGCTGGCTGCTCGATGTGCTTGGGCATGAACCCGGACCAGCTGAAGCCGGGGGAGAGGTCGGCGTCGACAAGCAACCGCAACTTTGAGGGCCGTCAGGGCCCTGGTGGCCGCACCCACCTGGTGTCCCCGGCCGTCGCTGCGGCAACTGCCGTTCTGGGCCACCTGGCCGCACCAGCAGACATCGACGATTCCGCCGTCGCCGGCGCTTAAGGAAAGGAAAAAGACAATGGAGAAGTTTATTACTCACACGGGCGTCGGCGTTCCGCTGCGTGTCTCCAATGTGGACACCGACCAGATTATTCCCGCGCGTTACCTGAAATCCGTGAAGCGCACCGGCTTTGCCGACGGCCTGTTTTCCAATTGGCGCAGCGATAAAAACTTCGTGCTCAACCAGGAACCGTTTAAAGAGGGCTCCGTGCTCTTCGCGGGCCCGGACTTTGGTACCGGTTCTTCCCGTGAGCATGCGGTGTGGGCGCTTGCGGAATACGGCTTCAAGGCGGTGTTCTCCTCGCGCTTCGCAGATATCTTCCGCGGCAACTCCGGTAAAGCGGGTTTGCTGACGGGACTCATGGAACAAGAAGACATTGAGCTTATCTGGAAGCAGCTGGAGGCCGGGGAGACCGAAACCACCGTCGACTTGGAGGCGCGCACGGTTACCGTGGGCGGCAATAGCTATACCTTCGATATCGATGACTACACCCGTTGGCGCCTTATGGAGGGGCTCGACGACATCGGCCTGACCTTGCGTAACGAGGACGATATCGATGCCTTTGAATCCAAGCGCCCGGGATTCAAACCGCGCGTCCTTGCGTCTTAGCGGAGGCGGCATCGGTGGGGTAGTATTCCCCGCCTCCTGTGGCGCGGTGCACATAGCGCCGTTAACATCCTCAGCATGACTAATCCTTTTGACGGCTTTAGCGGAGAGAACGGCAATCAATTCGGCGGCAGCACCGGGTACGGTGGCTCGGATTATCACCAGCCCGGTGGCTACGACTATCAACAATCCGGGAGTTACGGCTACCAGCAACCCAACGGCTACGGCTACCAGCAGACGGGAAGCTACGGGTACCACCAGCCCGGCGCCGCGCCTGGCAACCCACCCGGCGGGGCAGGCGTACCGCCCATTGACGCCATGGATATTCTGGGCCAGTCATTCAAGGGTTACTTAAAGCAACCGGTGCCAGGAATGCTGGCCATGCTGGTGCATCTCATTATCACGTTTGCTCTTCTTCTTGTGCCGGGAACCGTTGTAGGCGGTGTATTCGCAGTAATGGAAGGAAATGGCACGGACATCGAGCCTTTAGCGACTACCGTGGGGATCCCTCTCATGGTTGTCATGGTGCTAGCCGCCTTCGCTTATCTTTTCTGGCTGATGGCGAACCTTTTTAATGGCTCCCGGAAGATCGCTGATGGGGAGAAGGTCACCTTCCGCGACTACTTTAGGTTTGCCCAGCTGAATGGTTGCGCCGGCGTCTATGCTTGCTTCTTTATTTTGGCAATGCTCGGAACAATTGCGGGCGGCTTCCCCGGACTGATTCTCTTTGCGCTTCTGTGGCCAGCGCCTGTCATCAAGGCTGATGCCCCGGATAAGCCTCTCATGGAGTGCTTCCGGGAGGCTTTGAACTTGGTCATTGAGAACCTTGGGCAATCGCTGCTCTTTATCTTGATCTGTTCCCTCATCACGAGCTTTGTCATATTTATCCCCATCGTCGGCTTCCTTGCCGCCTACCCGATCTGGGCTTTGGGGATGGTCCTTTTCACCCGCGCTATGCAGCGCCGCCCTGCTGTGCGGTGGGAATAGAGCAGCAGGGCGGCGAAAGGTACCTAGTGAAGTGGCGATGTAGTGCTTATCGCACGGGCAGCGGGCTAGCGAGGTAGTCTGCGCCGGTAAGCTCACCGTCGTTGAAGGAGAGCACCCACACCGAAGCTTTCTTGAACTTGAGCTCGTCGATGGGAGTCGTGATGAACTTCGGCGCGTAGGATTCGATAATTCCCGGAATGGTTAGTCCCTGGCTCACGATGACGGGGACTCCGCCGCCGTCAACAACGCGCTGGAAGGCCGCGCGGGCGGCATCAGGCGATTCGGTGAAAACATCATCGCCGAATGCTTTGTTCACAGCGATGTCCATGCCGAGCTCATCCGCCAACGGTGCGGCGGTGTGCTGGCAGCGCTGCGGCGGGGCGCTGTAAATGGCGGTCGGGTGAAAAGGCGTGAGCATCGGCACGAGCATCTCTGCTTGGCGGCGGCCTTTCTTATCCAGCGGGCGCAGGTCATCGTCGCCCTCCCAGGAGCGGCGCTGGTGAGCGCGTGCATGGCGCACATACAGCACACGCGTCGTCGGAGCCAGGCGTAGGCGCTTCTTAGCCTTCGCCAGCACCTGCGTATCAACGTCGTAGGAGAGCAGCGTGCAGGCCTCGTCGATTGTCATCCAACGCAGCTCATCGGTCTCCGAATTCGTGGTGTATTCGCCGTCGAGTACACGTGCCAGCCAGTAGTAGACAACCTTCGTGCGTCCTTGAACGGGATAAGCCACCTTGCCAATGAGCTTGCCCAGGCGCACGGTGTAGCCGGTTTCCTCGAAGATCTCGCGCGCGGCGGTGACGGGAAGTGATTCGCCCGGATCGACCTTGCCCTTAGGCAGCGACCAATCGTCGTAGTGCGGGCGGTGGATGATAGCAACCTCCGGATCGTGCGGATCCCCACGCCAGAGAACCGCACCAGCGGCAAGCGTCGTCCGCTTGAACTCATCCGCCGGATCGACAGGGATCTCCTGGTGGCGACCAGAGATGAAGACCTCCGATCGGATATCTTTATCCGTCTCATGCATGTTCTTTGCCTTGGGCATGCTGCTCCTTTGCGCCTGTAGCTTGTGACCTTCTCCATCTTCCTCCACTCTCCGCCACGATGCAGCTTTACGCGCCGAACGTATTTCAATGCCGGGCGTGCTTTAATGGGAAAAGTCGATGCAGTGGAATTGATCGTGAGGTGGCACATGGCAAACGTGGCAGTAATGGGCGCGGGTTCGTGGGGAACCACGCTGGCGAAAGTCTTTGCTGACGCCGGCAATGACGTCCGCTTGTGGGCGCGCCGCGAGGAACTGGCAAACACCATCAACACGCGCCACGAAAACCCGGACTATCTCCCGGAGCTCTTACTGCCTGAGTCGATCCGGGCAACCACCGAACCCGCCGCTGCTTTGGAAGCCGCAGACATCGTCATCTTCGGTGTTCCTTCTCAGACCCTTCGCGGAAACCTGGAAAAATGGGCGCCGCTCTTGCCAGAGGACGCTACCTTGGTCTCAATTTCGAAGGGCGTGGAGAAAGCCACGCTTAACTTGATGAGCGAGGTCATCGCGGACGCCGCCGGCGTATCCGCTGACCGCATTGCCGTGCTCTCAGGGCCCAACTTGGCCAAGGAGGTGGCTCAGGAGCAGCCGGCCGCTACGGTTATTGCCTGCAGCGATGCTGCCCGCGCGGAGGCCGTCCAGCACGCAGCTGCCGCTCCATATTTCCGCCCCTATACCAACACCGATGTTATCGGCGCAGAAATTGGTGGCGCCTGCAAGAATGTTATTGCTCTTGCGTGTGGTATGGCCGCTGGTAAGGGGTTGGGCAATAACACGATGGCGACCATTATCACGCGCGGGCTTGCTGAGATTACCCGCCTTGGGGTGAAGCTGGGCGCGGATCCATTTACCTTCTCTGGTCTAGCTGGAATGGGTGACCTGGTGGCGACGTGCAGCTCGACGCTCTCGCGCAACCGAACCTTTGGCTACCGCCTTGGCCAGGGCGGGACTCTGGAGGAAGCTACCGCGGCCACCAACGGGCAGGTCGCGGAAGGCGTTATCTCTTCCGATTCCATCTTTAGGTTGGCGCAGCGCGCGGGCGTGGAGATGCCCATTACCCAGGCGGTCTATGGAGTGTGCCACCGCGGCGTGACTGTCGACGACATGATCGTCGCTCTGATGGGTCGTACCAAGAAAGCTGAGTAAAGCCGAGTAAAGTTGCTCGGTATGACTGAAGCGAAACCTGTGCGCGTAGCCGTTGTGTACGGCGGCCGCAGCTCCGAGCACTCGGTGTCGTGCATTTCCGCCGGCGCGATCATGGAGCACCTAGATCCGGAAAAGTATGAGGTCGTGCCGATCGGTATCACGCGGGAAGGCACCTGGACCCAGGGCAACCGCGCGGGCCTCGCCATTGTCGATGGGCGCCTGCCTGAGGTGGAACTCCACGATGAGTTGGCACTATCTCTCAACCCCGCAACACGGGGGCGCATCCACAATGTCACCCGCCACGAGCACTACACAGAGGTGGATGTCATCGTTCCGGTTCTCCATGGACCCTATGGGGAAGATGGCACGGTACAGGGCCTTTTTGAGCTTTCCGGAATCCCCTACGTCGGCGCGGGCGTACTGGCCTCTGCGGTGGGTATGGACAAGGAGTTCACCAAGAAGCTCCTGGTGGCCGAAGGTCTTCCCGTCGCACCCCAAGAAGTGCTTAGCGGTGGAGATACGCTGAATGATGCTCAGAAAGAGCGCCTTGGTTTGCCTGTCTTCGTGAAGCCGGCGCGGGGCGGTTCCTCCATCGGTGTCTCCAAGGTTTCCGCGTGGGAAGATTTTGACGCGGCGCTGGCCCTGGCTTATGAGTCCGATGACAAGGTCCTAGTCGAGCCTGAGATCCGCGGAGACGAGGTTGAGGTGGGCGTTCTCGAGCACCCGGACGGAAGCCTGCAAGCCTCTGTTCCGGCCAAGCTTTTGGGGACCACCGAGTCGGAGGAAGGCTTTTATGACTTCGATGCCAAGTACATCGATGAGGGAGTGTCGGCGGCGATTCCTGCGCCGCTAAGCGCGGAGCTCATCGACGAGCTGCGTCAGCGCGCCATCGAGGCCTTCCGGGCGCTGGGCGCTACGGGGCTGTCGCGCGTGGATTTCTTCGTTAGCGAAGACTCTTATTGCATCAACGAGATCAATACCTTCCCTGGATTCACGCCGATTTCGATGTACCCGCAGGTCTTCGCCGCCGTGGGAGTGGGCTACGCCGAACTGCTCGATACTCTCATCCAGACCGCTCTCGCGCGTTCCTAGTCCCTGAGCCGTGCGCGAAGGGAAGGTGGTGAAGAAAGAGGCCGCGACACCTACTGAGCGGGGGTGGCTTCAACGAGGGCGTCGCTAAGCCGCACCAGCGCCGAGTTCGCTGCCTCTTGCGGGGCAGACAGCGCGAGGTCCTCCGCGCGGCCGAGTGCGAACCACGTGCCGGCCGTTGTGCCTTCCGCCAGCGTGGTGTCCTCGAACCAAGGGACGTCATTAACCTGCTGGAGCTGAACGCCCGCGCGGTAGTTCTCTGGAGCGGCGACACCGCAGCGCACGACTATTTCCTCATGGCCCGGCGCGCTGTAGACCCAGGTGTTCTTAGCGCCAGCATCCGTGCGGCGCGTATAGCCCTCCGCGAGTGAGTCTGGCAGAGCCTTGTCCAGCGCGGGGCACATGGAATCCGGACCTGCCTTGAGTTTGGATAGCGGTGCCGGATTGGGGTCTTGAGGCTTTTTATCTAGTTTGTTGAGGGCTTCTGTTAGCCCTTGCGGGGCGTCGGAATGTGCGTCGCCTGTAGACGTAGTCACGGCGACCGCAGGAGTGCGCTGGGTGCTGTACCACGTCGTGAGGTTCGAGCCGGGGGTGGCGTCAATGACCTGCAACCAGGATTCGCCGTCGGCCTCGATGGTCTGGGAATAATCCGTAAACTGCTGCGGCAGGTCAACGCCACAGCGCAGGGTTACTTTGTCCTCCGAGCTCTTCGTCCAGGCTGCGGCACCCGCCGGGGCTGGGTCGACGAGTTCGACCCGTGAGTATCCCATGAGCTTTTCCGGCAGAGAGTCGACGACAGCGGCGCATTCGGGGGAGTCCGCTGCTTCAGACGGAGTGGGAGGCAGCGCCACCGGCTGTTGCGCGGCGCTGGTGATGACGTACTTTGCCCCAAAAATCACCGCGAAGACCATCGCGATGGCAATCCCGAGTGAGATGTATATAGCGGTGCGGTTAAATTGGGTATCCATAGGGGCTTATCCTATCGCTGATAGCCCAAGAAGAACGAACGTTGAAGGCGTGCCAGAATGGTGCGCCATCTGCGCAAGGAAAAGGAGTCCGTGACGGTGGGTTTATCCCATACCCTCGACCAAGCCGGCGAACGGCACGTTATCCATGAAATCGTCACCGCAGCGCCGAGTGCACTCAACGGCGATGATGCCGCGGTGCTTTATCCGGCGGCGCCTAATTCGCGCACTGTGGCCTCGACGGACATGATGGTGGAGGGCCGGCATTTTCGGCGGGACTGGTCCACCGCCGCGGAAGTCGGTCACAAGGCCATCGTGCGCAACTTTGCCGATATTGAGGCAATGGGGGCTCGGCCTACTGCAGCGCTTCTGGCGATCGCCGCCCCGGGCGATACCCCGGTGGATTTCGTGCGTGGGATAGCGCAAGGCATTGCTGAGCGCTGCGCGGTGTACAACGCTGAGCTGGTCGGCGGTGATTTGACCCGCAGCGACAGCCTGGTCATCAACGTCACAGCGATGGGCTCTTTGGGCGGAAGCGGCGCACCGTTGACTCTGGATGGTGCGCGTGCGGGCCAGAAGCTAGTGGCGCACGGCAAGATTGGGTATTCCGGGGCGGGCTTGGCCCTCTTGCAACGTTATGGCCGCGCGCTGCCCCCGGAGCTGGACGAGCTCTGGCCGTTGATCGACGCCCACTGCGCGCCCACCCTCGCACCCGGGCGCGGCGTCATCGCTCGGGCAACCGGCTCGACCGCGATGACGGATAACTCGGATGGTCTCGTGCGCGATGTGGGGCACTTGGCTGAGCGCTCCGGGGTGCGCATCGATTTTGACCGCGGCGCCATTGCTCCCGATCCGCTTGTGGCCGCCGCCGGTGCGGTGCTCGGCATCGACCCTTGGGAGTGGGTCTTGGCGGGTGGGGAGGACCACACGCTGTTGGCTACGACGTTTAAGGCTGCCCCCTCCGGGTTCCGGGAAATTGGCCGGGTGATGCGCGGCACCGGAGTAACCATCGATGGAGAGGAACCTCGCTATAGCGAGGGCTGGGAGGGATTTGCGTGAGCCACATCGATACTTCTCACATCCACTATTCGTGGATGCCGCACATCAGGCAGGCCTTGGAGGACAACCTCCCACGCATCGAGCGTGAGATTGGGGCAGAGTTCTTGCCGCCGGCCGAGGACGTCTTTGCCGCCCTGTCGATGCCCCTCGAGGACGTGCGGGTGCTCATCGTGGGCCAGGATCCCTATCCCACACCGGGGCATGCCATGGGCTTGTCCTTCTCCACGCGGCCGGGCGTGCCGGCACCGCGTTCGCTGAAGAATATCTACGCCGAGCTTGGCGCCGACCTCGGCATCCCCGGCCGCGCCGATGGTGACCTGCGGGCCTGGTTTGACCAGGGCGTACTACTGCTCAACCGGGTACTCACCGTGGCCCCGGGCCAGGCGGGTTCGCACCGCCGGCTCGGGTGGGAGGCGATTACCGAGGCAGCCATTAGGGCGCTGGCGGGGCGCGATATCGTGGCCATCCTGTGGGGCCGCGACGCCCAGTCCTGCCAGGCCTACCTACCGGGCACGGACTGCATTACTTCCCCGCATCCCTCGCCGCTGTCAGCGCGGCGTGGCTTCTTCGGCTCGCGCCCTTTCTCCCGCGCAAACGCGGCCTTAGAGGCCCGTGGCGTCCCCGCGGTGGACTGGCGCTTGTAAACTAGCCACCATGTCATATCCCGCCGAGTTGGACGCTCGTGGTCTGCATGAGTGGGCCGCACGAACCGTGGAGGAGCTGCAGCGCCGCCGCGCTGAAATCAATGCCCTCAACGTTTTCCCGGTGCCCGATTCGGACACGGGATCCAACATGGCGCACACCATGGAGTCCGCCTTGGCGGAGGCCGATAAGGGTGAGGCGGACGTCGCTGAAGCATTGGCCATCGGTTCGGTGCGCGGTGCCCGCGGCAACTCGGGGATGGTGCTCTCGCAGGTGCTGCGTGGCGTTGCCGATGCCACAACGGACTCGCGCGTGGATGGTGCGGTCCTCGCTGATGCTTTGACGCTGGCTGTCACGTTGGTCGATCGCGCGCTTGCCGCCCCAGTAGAAGGCACCATCATCACCGTTTTGCGCGCTGCAGCGGCCGCTGCCAGTGAGGCCGCCGGGCAGCCCGGTGCCCAGCTACACGGCATCCTGGTTGCAGCGTTAGACGCCGCACGGCAGGCCCTGGCGCAGACTCCGTCGCAACTGCCCGCGCTGCGCGAGGCAGGTGTCGTGGATGCCGGCGGTACCGGCTTCGTGATTCTGCTGGAGTGCCTCCTTGCACAGGTCACCGGTGAAGAACCCGCCAACCAGCCGTTGAGCGTTTCGGTGCCAGAGAAACCTGAGGAGCTTGCAGAGATCGAAGTCGTCTTCTTCTTCGAGGGAAACCTCGCTGAGGTTGAACAAACATTGGCCTCGCTGGGCAATAGCCTCGTCATCGCGCGGGCGACGGACACCTCTGGCAGCGTTCACATCCATAGTCCGGAGGCCGGCACGGTGATCGAAAAGGCCTACGGCCTGGGAAAGGTCAGCAACCTGCGGCTCGAGGCGCTGCCGCCCGCAGAGGCGGGGGCGTGCGCCACGGAGCACAGCGAGGGCGAGAGCCCGCAGCGGCGTATTTTTGCCGCGGTGCCCGAAGGGGCCGCGCGGGAGCTATTTGAGAAGGCTGGGGCGCGAGCAATTGGGCCCGGCGAGGATCTGGAACATGCTGCGGCAGGCGATCTTTTCCTGCCCAACGGGTGCGGTGGAGATCCAGGCAGGGCGACAGTCATACCGACTGGCTCCATCGTGGCCGGGCTCGCCGCGCTATCGGTGTATTCGCCCAACCCCTCTCGTTCGGCCGAAGTAGTGGCCGCTATGTCCGATGCCGCGCGTTCCATGCGGGTGGCTCATCCGGAAACAGAAAGCCTCGACGGCATCATCGCGGCATGCCGCACCCAGTTGGCCTATGGGGGCGAACAAATCACTGTGTTGTCCGGCTGTGACATCGATGCTGAAGAGTTGACGCAGATTCTTGGTGTCGACGTCGTTGTGCTTCGAGTTCCCGGATTGCGCACGGAGATCGGGGTGGAGTAGACCATGCTGGGATGGCAAGACGATCGGGCGCTGACGGAAGTACTGGCAAAGAAGGATGCCGCGGCGTTCAAGCGCGCCTTCGGCTACACCACGTGCGGGGAGCTGCTTAGCCATTATCCGCGTGACTATATCCGCCACAACAAGGACGTGGGCCTCGGCGGTGCCGAGGACGGAGATCACGTCACCATCACCGGCGTCATTGAGGAGGCCCGCGTCAAGCACACCTCTAAAGCCATGGTGTTTATCCTCTACATGGATAACGGAGTCCAAGCCTCCTTCTTTAACGCGCACTACGTCCAGCGCGTGCTGGGCCGAGGTATGCGCGTCATGCTCTCCGGCAAGCTGAAGTACTTTCGCGGATATCCCAGCCTGCAGCACCCCGACTTCCTCATCCTTGATCCCGGCCGCTATCAGGAGTCCCTGCTGGATAGCGCAACCGGGCAGGGGACAGGCTCGCTCAAGAAGCTCTCCCAGTTCGGTTCACTAGACACCTTCTTGCAACGTGAATGGATCCCCGTCTACCCGGCCAGCGGGAAGGTGACGTCGTGGTACATCATGGGTGCCATCCACAAGGTCCTCGAACACACCCCGCCTATTCCGGAGCCGCTGGACTATCGGATGATGGTGACGCTCGATCAGGCAGTGCGCGAAATCCACGAACCGGGAGACAGCGGGCCGGAACGCGCCATCCAGCGTCTGAAATACAACGAGGCCTTGTCGATCGGATTGGTCATGGCCCTTCGTCAGCGCGACGTCAAGGCGCGCACGGCAACCCCAATGCCAGCCATTCTGGAGGGCTACCGCGATGAGCTGCTTTCTGAGCTGCCCTTTGCGCTAACCGACGGCCAACGCCGCGTCATCGCCGAAATCGATGCTGATCTCTGCGGCACCGCGCCCATGATGCGACTGCTGCAAGGCGAGGTGGGTTCGGGAAAAACGCTCGTTGCCACGTGCGCCATGCTGCAAGCGGTAGACGCCGGCAAGCAGGCCGCGCTCCTGGCGCCGACGGAGGTGCTGGCGGCGCAGCATGGGGCGTCGATAAGCGCCAGCGTTCCGGATGGTGTCACCGTTACGGTCTTGACAGGGTCGATGAAGACGGCGGAGAAGCGCAAGGCGCTGCTGGAGATTGTTTCTGGTGAGGCCGATATCGTCATCGGCACCCACGCCATCATCCAGGACAGCGTAGAGTTTTTCGATCTTGGCCTGGTCATCGTGGATGAGCAACACCGTTTCGGCGTGGAGCAGCGCGATAGTCTGCGCACCAAGACGCGTGAGGGCATCAGCCCGCACGTGCTGGTGATGACAGCAACCCCCATTCCGCGCACCATTGCCATGACCGTCTTCGGTGACCTGGCAGTCTCGACGCTCAAGGAGCTTCCCGGTGGGCGCAAACCCATCCTTTCCGCGGTGGTGCCTGAATGGAAACCGGAATGGGTGCGCCGCGCCATCGAGCGCATTCGCGAAGAGGTGAGCAAAGGCCACCAGGCCTATATCGTCTGCCCGCGAATTGAAGGCGAGGGCGGGGTGGAAACCATGTCTTTGCAATTGCGCAACCTACCTTTTCGCGGGCTTCGAGTGGAGATGCTCCACGGCAAGATGCCCGATAAGGATGAGGTGATGGAGCGATTCGCCCGCGGGGAGATTGACGTCCTCGTGGCCACCACGGTCATCGAGGTCGGCGTCGATGTGCCCAACGCCACCGTCATGCTCATCCGTGAATCGGAGAATTTTGGAGTTTCGCAGTTACATCAGCTGCGCGGGCGCGTGGGCCGCGGGGGAAACGAATCCGTGTGTTTGCTGCATACGCTGGCCGAGCCAGACAGCAAGTCCTTTCGGCGCATCAAAGCCATTGCGGATACGCCGTCCGGCTTTGACCTTGCCGAATTGGATCTCACGCAACGCCACGAAGGCGACATCTTAGGAACACTCCAATCCGGCACGAAGCGCACGCTCAAATTGCTCGACCTTGTTTATGACAGGGACATCATCGAGCGCACGCATGCCGATGCCGCCGCATTGGTTGAGCGCAATCCTGACCTGGCGGAGCAGTTGACGCACAATCTGAGCGCCGATGAGCAGGGATTTTTGGAGAAGAACTAGGGGAGTCTCCGCGGCTGGGACAGGGGAGATAGGGTAGAAGCCATGACCAGAATCATCGCCGGGGAGGCCCGCGGGCGCACCATCAAGGTGCCCGAAGCCGGGACGAGGCCCACGTCCGACCGTGCCCGTGAGGGACTTTTCTCATCTCTGAACGTGCGTTGGGGTTTCATTGATTCCCGCGTGCTGGATCTGTTTGCGGGCTCAGGTGCGCTGGGTCTGGAGGCGGCCAGCCGCGGTGCCGAAGAAGTCGTCCTCGTGGAGAACAACGCCGCGGCCGTAAAAGTCATCCGCCACAACATTGGGGTGGTCAAGCACCCGCGCGTCGAGGTACGAGAAATGAATGCCTCCTCCTACCTGGCCACCGCACCGCGCGGCTATTTCGACATGGTGCTCGCGGATCCGCCGTATAGCTTCGATGACGTCGACGGACTTCTCGCGGCGATCGAGCCGGTGCTGGATGATGCCGCGATTGTTGTCATCGAGCGCCATGTAGATTCCCCACAGACACAATGGCCGGAAGGTTTCGAGCCCACCGGTCAGAAGCTCAAGAAGCGGACCTTCGGTATCGCGCGTTTTGATATGGCGATTTATCACCGCGACGCGGAGACCTCGGACACCAATCACACCGACAACCAGGAGGACTAGCCATGCCGACCCCGCCGTATGCCCCGGCTCTTTCGATCCCATCACGCTAGGGCACGTTGACGTGTTTAACCGTGCGAGCGAGCTCTTTGACAAGGTCACGGTGCTGGTGACGGGCAACCCAGACAAGCCTTCCGGGTTGTTCAGCGTGGAGGAGCGCGTGGATTTGATTCGCCGTACCGTCGCCCCGGAAATCGAGGTGGACTGGTGGGGCGGTCTGCTCGTGGACTACACCAGCGCGCATGGCATAGACACGATTGTGAAGGGCCTTCGCTCCTCCTTGGACTATGAATACGAGCTGCCCATGGCGCAGATGAACCGGCGCCTTTCCGGAATCGATACGGTCTTCTTGCTAACAGATGAGAAGTACGGCTACATTTCCTCCTCGCTGTGCAAGCAGGTGGCACACTACGGAGGCGACGTCACGGGTATGTTCCCGGAGCATGTGGCTGCTGCTGTCATGGAACGGTACCGAGGCTAAGGGGACATGTCTGTACTGGCAATACCGCTCGTTGTTCTCTTCACAGTTCTAGCTGGCTCCTGCCTGCAACGAGTGTCCGGCATGGGCCTTGGCCTCATTGGTGGACCAATCCTGACCCTCTTCCTCGGCCCGGTGGAAGGCATCATGGTCATCAATGTTTTGGCCTGCCTTAACGCTGTTCTCACGACCTATTCGATGCGTGAGAACGTGGATTGGGGAAAGTGGCTGCGCATCGGCCCCTTCATGATCCTCGGCTCAATCCCGGCAGCCCTGCTCATCGCGCGTATTGATACCGCAGCATTGTTGGTACTCGTTGGCGCGGCCTTGTTGATCGCGTTGGGTGTGGTGGTCTTCGGGCGAAAGTTCGTCCCGGAGATGCGCGGTACGGGCCCAGCCATTTCCGCGGGCATCTTGGGTGGGTTCACCAACACGCTTGCGGGCGTGGCCGGCCCGGTCATCACTGTGTATGCGCAGGCTGCGCGGTGGCCCAAGGAGGTCCTCGCGCCAACCCTACAGCCCTGCTTCTTCATTGGCGGCCTGTCGTCGGTGTTGACCAAATTCTTCTTGGGATCCGGCGGTTTTGAGGGCTTGCACTGGCTGGTGTGGCCCTGCGGCGTCGTTGGCATGTGCATTGGCATCTTCCTAGGTAAGAAGATTGCAGGACGGGTCTCACGGGACAAGGCGCATAAGCTCTCGCTATCGCTGGCAAGCTTGGGGGCGCTCAGCGCATTGCTGCGAGGCTTGTTCACTCTGGGTGCTTGGACAGCGCCTGGGTAGGGTGGGACCCATGGCGAAATTCAAGATTGAGGACGCACTGTCCCTGCGCGCTGGCAAGAATTTTCAGATTGATTCGGTCGATGCTTCGGCAACCCCCGGTTTTGACGGCGATAAGGAGGAGCTCGCCGCTCGCTTCTCCAAGTACGATGATGAGCTGTATGAATTCCAAGAGCGGCTTTTTGCCAATGGTCGCAGCTATGGTGAGGACGCCCCAGCGGTGCTCATTGTCTTGCAGGGCATGGATACCTCGGGCAAGGGCGGGGCTATCCGCCACGTGTTGAACACCTTTGACCCTCAGGGAACCACGACCGTGAGCTTTGGTAAGCCCACCGAGGAGGAATTAGAACACGACTTCTTGTGGCGCATCCGCAAGCATGACCCACAGCCGGGGCAAATCGTGGCCTTTGATCGCTCGCACTACGAAGATGTCCTCATCCAACGCGTACACGAGTGGGTCGATGAAGAAGAAGTGGACCGACGCATCGAAGCCATCCGCGACTATGAGCTGGATCTGACGGCGAAGGGCGTCAAGGTCATCAAGGTTTTCTTGCATCTGTCCAAGGACGCGCAGAAGAAGAACCTACTGGAGCGCACGGAACGGGAGGACAAGTTCTGGAAATATGACCCTTCCGATGTGGAAGAGCGGGCCTATTGGGATGACTACATGGCGGCCTATCAGGATGCCATTCGGCGCACAGATGAAAACTACGCACCCTGGTACGTCATCCCCACCGATAATAAAAAGTATGCCCGGATGGCGCTGAAGTTCCTCATCGTGGATCTCCTACGCCACCTGGACCTGGAATGGCCAGCGCCCGACTTTGATCCGGAAGTAGAGCGCCAGCGCATTAAGGACGCCGACTAAGAGCTAGTCGCTTTCTGCGTCATCGACGTCGCGGGCAAGTTCACGGGCCGCGGCGTTGAAGGTATCGAGAACAGAGAGCAGAGCTTCTTGGGCATTGATGACGCCCACGTTAAGCGCGTGGAAGAGCTGGTCTTCGTTCAGTCCGGCAGTGGTGACGAAGCAGGCGTCACCGCGCAGCTCCACCTCATCCTCGACCAGCCCGACGAGCGCGCGCCCATCGAATGCGCCTGCATTGAACTCATTGCACAGGACGTGGAAGATGGGGAGCATGTCGGCGTTGAGCTGCGTGGAGAGTACGCACTCGATGCGCACGAGGCCCTCTTCCACGGTGATGACCCAGTCCAGATCGTTGAGGCGGGCAACTGCGGCAGTCGCATCCTCCGGGTGCGCAGTGGCCGCCATGTCCAGTTCGGTGCTGTTCAGCGCGGTGAGCACGCGATCCCGGCTCACGGCGGGCAGTGGTGAGCCGGACATGATATCGAAGGGATCGGAACCTACGGATGCATTCTGGTTCGTTGTCGAGTTGTGGCTCATGCTTGCTCCTCCTTATCCCAGGTGACTGCCTGCGGGAAGCGCTGCGCCACGATATCGAAGATTTCCGCGAAGCTGGCGAGCGAGCTCAGCAGGAAGTGGCCCAGCTGGGCCAAGGAGAGGCCTTCGCCCACAGCCATGGCGCGGTTGGCTCCTAGGTGGATTTCCTCGTTTCCCTTTGCATCCTCTTCCACGAGGTAACTCAACGTCGGTGCAACGCTAGCCCAGTTCAGCTCCGCCACGGCGGCGGCCACGTCTTGCTCCAGGTGTGCGGGAAGCGTGCCTTCCCAGGAGGCGAAGGCGCTCAACACGTCACCCTCGGCGTCAAGGTCACAGTGCACAGCGATATGGGGGACACCGGTCTGCAGCACGCGCCGCGCGGCCGGGGAGTTGTCAGCAGCCGCGTCCTCGGCGGCTTCTGGTGCTGCCTCGATGAGTGCATAGTCGGCGTCGATAAGCTCGCACAACTGCGCTAGCCGGTCGATGGTGACCGGCTCAACCACGTGGAGATCGGTCACTGCTGTTCACCCTGGGCGGCCTCGGATCCTTCTCCCGCCTGCGCGGCGGATTCCGAACCGAGCTTGGCCATCTCTTCGGCGGCGGCGACCATGGCGTTCTGGGCGTTGATGACGCCGTCCACGGAGGCGCGCAGTGCGGCCGCGAGTTGTTCGTCAGTCATTCCGGCCGCGCATGGAAGGTCGGCCTCAGTGCGCACGAGGAGCATGCCGTCGAAGTCCGCGATCACCGCGCGGGCACCCATGGCCACGGAGTTGATCTGGTTGGCCGCCAGGAAAAGGCCTGCATCAGCCTTGGCGTAGTTGACGTCCGTCGGCACATCACAGCGCACGATGGCAACGCTCTCCAACACGGCGAACATGCAGGGCAGACCGTTGAGGTTTGCAGTGGCGGCATCGTCGCGGCCGGTGACTGGCTCGAGTTCAATGTCGAAGGTCTTCATCGCCTCGATGATGCGGTCGAGGGTGACCTCCGGCAGTGCGTGCGGGTCTTCGGCGGCGGTGGTTGTCGGATTAGTCATGGTTGTGCTCCTTCCAGGTAACGAGCTGCGGGTACTGCTGTTCAATCCACTCGAAGGACTGCAACACGGCATCCAAGGTAGACATGACGAACGCGCCAAGCTGGTTGCGGGAGGCACCATGTGTCACGTCGAGATCACGCGCACCAGAGACCGCCAAGGCGTTATCGGGCGCCTCGAAGAAGCGGAAAGCCGGGGTGAAATGGTCCTGGTTCCACGCGTTGATGTGCATGAGGAGCGCAGGCCCCTCGGAGGCGGGGACCGAGCCGCGCCACACGGAATCGACGATGAGGGAGGAGCCAACGAGCTGGAAGGCAATGGCGGCGTTTGAGAAACCGGTGCGCAGAAGGTTGACCGTCTGGCCGTCCTGGGTCTTTTGCTCTTCGATGCGGTACTCCAAGTTCTCTGACTCAAAGATCTCCGCGATGCGCTCGAGGGTGACTTCCTCGATGGGGGTGTCGGGCTGCAGCTGGCGCTGCTGCGCGTCGTCGTGATTAGTGGTGTCCGTCAATTCTTCTACTCACTTTGCTACTTGCTACATATTTCTTAATCTTTTCCGGCCCCGACACTACCGGAGCCGTCCGCCTCGGGTGCGCAGGTGGGGGCATCGACGAGCTGTTCGCCGCCGAGTTCGTGGGCAAGTGCTGGTTTTAACTCTGGGTAGCGGAAGACGTGGCCCAGATTCTCCAGTCGGCTGGGCACCACCTTCTGGTTAGCCAGTGCGAGCTCGCGTGCGCCTTCCTTACCCAGCAGCAGGGCGGGCCCGACGCTGGGAATGGGGATGAAGGTGGGACGGTGGAGCAGGGCGCCGAGGGCGTCGACATAGTCTCGGTTGAGCACCGGCTGCGGGGAGACCCCGTTGATCGCGCCCTGCCACTCTGAGTCGAGCGCGGCGCGGACAAACATGTCTGAAAGATCGTCCTGTGCAACCCAGCTATTCCACATGGTGCCCTTGCCGAACGCGCCGCCGAGTCCAGTAGAAAACAATGCACGCAGCAGCGGGAGGATACCCGCGTTGGCTGATTGCACTATGCCGGTGCGCAGGTTCACCACGCGCTTTCCCGCCTCGCGCGCCGGCGCGCAGGCCTCCTCCCACGCCCCCACGACGTCGGCGAGGAAACCATCCCCACGCTCCGATTCTTCGGTGAGATCCTCGTCGCCCCGGTCCGGACCGTAGATGCCGATGGCGGAGGCGCAGACCATCGCTGACACGGACGGTGTCTGGGCTACAAGCTGGGCCAACAGGTGAGTGGGGCCCACGCGCGAATCCCGGATCGCCTCCTTGTGAGCGGTGTTAAAACGACCGAAGATTGGCTCCCCGGCTAGGTGGATGAGAACATCGATTCCCTCCAATAAATCCTTGGCGGGAATGTTTGGGCGCCACAAGCGTTCGCCGGCGCCCGGGGAGGAGCGCACTAAAGGCACGACGGTATGGCCCAAGGTGCCAAGCTGCGCGGCCACAGCAGCGCCAACCGTCCCGTGCGTTCCCGTAATCGCTATTGTGCGGGGCTCGACGTTGAGCTCACCGAGCCGTTGGGCAAAGCGAAAGTCTTCGATGAGCTGTTGCTGACGGTAGGCAAAGACCGACTCCACCGCACCCGTGGGAATGCGTGTGTCCACCTTGTCGGTGATGAGTGTGCCTTCCGGGTGATCCTCAAAGAAGTGCTCATGGCGCCAGTTCGCCAGCGAACGGAAGGGAGCGTTGATGCACACATCCGCAAAGGAACGCCGCGGCTGGTACCTACTCAAATCATGCCGGGCAACCCATTTCAGGCCGCCAGGCAAGCTCAAGACCGATGTTCCGTCTGCCAGTGACTCTGCCTGCTGCAGGGGAGACATGAAACCAAATGGCGCGGTGAGGCGGGCGAGCGCCCCGGGGCGGGTGTGCCATTGCCATACCTCTCCGCGCGGGGCTGGAACAACGTGCTGGGTAGTAAAACTCACTGTCTATGGACCTGCCTCAGAAAATTCGGGGGTGCGAGGGCGTATACAGCACGGATGAAGAGTGCTATGGTTAGTGCTGGCTTTCAAGCATAGACAAGTCCTATTAACCATTGTCCGACATCCTTTAAAGACCGCACCGTGAGGCGGGGAAGGAGGTCACGATGAGTGAAACCGGCACCCACGCGGAGTCCAACGAGCTGCTGAGCTCGAAAGACGTCGCGCGTACTGTCGCACGCATCGCGCACCAGATCATTGAGAAAACGGCGCTTGATTCGAGTGAATCTCCTCGGGTCCTGCTCTTAGGCATTCCCTCTGGTGGCGTGCCTTTAGCGCAGCGCCTTGCCGAAAAGATTGAGGAATTCTCCGGGGTGGAGGTTCCCTGGGGCTCCCTTGACATCACGTTGTACCGCGACGATCTATATGCCCGCCCGCACCGGGCATTGCAGCCCACCACAGTCCCAGCCGGTGGTATCAACGGCGCCACGGTCATCCTTGTTGATGATGTGCTGTACTCCGGCCGCACCATCCGCGCCGCGCTGGACGCCCTGGCAGATATCGGGCGCCCCGACATCATCCAACTTGCCGTCCTCGTGGACCGCGGACACCGCCAGGTGCCCATCCGCGCCGATTACGTGGGCAAGAACATCCCCACCGCACGCGACGAGGACGTCACCGTCTACAACGCCGACATCGACGGCCGGGATGCCGTCATTCTTACCCGCTTCACTGCACAGCCCGGCAAGGAGGCATAAATGAAGCACCTCATCAATATCGCCGACCACAGCGCCGAGGAAATCCTTGGGCTCATGGATGAGGCCGACCGTTTCCGGGAAGCCTTGGACGGCCGCGAAGTCAAGAAACTGCCGACCCTGCGCGGGCGAACCGTGTTTACGTTGTTCTATGAGAACTCCACCCGTACTCGTTCCTCCTTTGAAACGGCGGGAAAGTGGATGTCGGCGGATGTCATCAACCTGTCTGCCTCGACGTCCTCGGTGAAGAAGGGCGAGTCCCTCAAGGACACTGGACTGACGCTGACCTCCATCGGCGCCGATGCCATCATCATCCGCCATCCTTCCTCCGGCGCGGCGCAGCAGCTGGCCGGCTGGGTAGCACCGGGAGGACAGGGGCCGAGCGTGATTAACGCCGGCGATGGTGCCCACCAGCACCCCACGCAGGCGCTTCTCGACGCCGTCACGATGCGCCAGCGCCTACACCTTGGTACGGATCGCTCCGCCTCTGGCACCGGCTTCGAGGGCCTGAACGTCACCATCGTCGGTGACTGCCTGCACTCCCGCGTCGTGCGCTCCAACGTGGACCTGCTGTCGACGTTGGGCGCTGAGGTTACGCTTGTCGCTCCGCCGACGCTACTGCCCTTTGGCGTCGACACCTGGCCGGTACGCGTCTCCCATGACTTCGACTCCGAGGTGGCCAAGGCTGATGTCGTCATGATGCTGCGCGTCCAAGCAGAGCGTATGAACGGCGGCTTCTTCCCCTCGCACCGCGAGTATGCAGCTCTTTACGGGATGTCCAAGGAACGCGCTGCTGCCATGAAGAAGGACGCCATCATCATGCACCCGGGCCCCATGGTCCGCGGCATGGAAATCAACTACGCGGTGGCTGACTATGACAACACCGCAGTGCTCCAGCAGGTCCACAACGGTGTCCACGTGCGCATGGCCACCCTCTTTACGCTGCTCACCAACGGCGAGAACGCCGGTATCTAAAACGAGTTATCTCATAAATCAACGAGGAGAGCTTTTCAGAAACCATGACTACTTATCCAGACACCGGCGTGCTCTCTGCTCCCGCGGCGGGCACCTTGCTCATCACCAATGTTCGCCCCTATGGGGAAGGGGAACCCACTAACATCCTGATCAAGGATGGCGTCATCGAGGCGATCGGCGCCGCCGATATCACCCCAGCGGAAGGCGTCGACCGCACCATCGACGGGGGCGGCAACGTGCTGCTGCCGGGCCTGGTGGACATGCACGTCCACCTGCGTGAGCCCGGCCGCGAGGACACAGAAACCATCGAGACCGGCTCGCGGGCCGCCGCCAAGGGTGGGTTTACTGCCGTGTTCACCATGGCGAATACCTCCCCGGTCACGGACCAGCCGATCATCGCGGAGTCCGTTTGGGCCAAGGGCCAGGCGCGCGGTTTGTGCGACGTCCATCCGGTTGGCTCCATCACGAAGGGCTTGGAGGGCAAAACGCTGACCGAGTTCGGCATGATGGCCCGCTCGGATGCCAAGGTGCGCATGTTCTCCGACGACGGCAAGTGTGTCCAAGACCCGCAGCTCATGCGCCGTGCCTTGGAATACGCCAAGGGGCTCGACGTCCTGCTGGCCCAGCACGCGGAGGATCACCGTATGACCGAAGGCGCGAGTGCCCATGAGGGCGAGGTTGCCGCCCGCCTCGGTCTGCGCGGCTGGCCGCGCGTGGCTGAGGAATCGATCGTGGCGCGCGACGCACTGCTCGCGCGTGACTACGGCAACCGCATGCACATCTGCCATGCCTCGACCAAGGGCACCGTAGAGCTGCTCAAGTGGGCCAAGGAACAGGGCATCCCGCTGACCGCTGAGGTGACCCCGCACCACCTGTTGCTGACCGATGACAAGCTGGTGACCTACGACGGCGTCTTCCGCGTCAACCCACCGCTGCGCGAGGAATCCGACACCCTGGCCCTGCGTCAGGCATTGCTCGACGGGCTTATCGACGTCGTGGCAACGGACCACGCCCCGCACGGCAGCGAAGACAAGTGCGTCGAGTTCGAGCACGCCAAGCCGGGCATGCTGGGACTTGAATCCTCCCTGGCGGTCATCGCCAAGCTCTTTGTCGCCACTGGTCTGGCGGATTGGCGCTTCGTTGCTCGCGTCATGTCGGAGCGTCCGGCGGAGATTACCCGCCTGCCCGGCCATGGTCGCCCGATTGCGGTCGGCGAGCCGGCCAACCTCACCATCGTTGATCCGGAACATGAGTGGGTATCAGATTCCACCCGCCTGGCCTCGAAGTCGGAGAACAACCCCTATGAGGGGGAGGAGTTTGGCGCGCGCGTTACCTACACCATCCTGCGCGGCGCGGTGACCTATGACCTCTCTGCTGAAAGTGGTGACGAGGCAGACGAATAATCGGGATAATCGAGAGTCAGAGTTGCTCAACCCGAGTACCCAACGCTCATAGCCAACACAACCAACCCTTCACCGACAAAATCACTGAAAGGTTTAACGCACAGTGACTTCCACTAGCACCACTCCCGCCATTCTGGTCCTCGCCGATGGCCGTACTTTCCGTGGCTTCGGCTTCGGCGCCACGGGCACAACCCTGGGCGAAGCCGTCTTTACTACCGCCATGACTGGCTACCAAGAGACCATGACTGACCCGTCTTATCACCGTCAGATCGTGGTTGCCTCCGCGCCCCAGATTGGTAATACGGGCTGGAACGATGAGGACAGCGAGTCCCACGGCGACCAGATTTGGGTTGCCGGCCTGGTTATCCGTGACCTTGCCCGCCGTGTTTCCAACTGGCGCGCCGCCCGTTCCCTGCCGGAGGAGATGGAGAAGCAGGGAATCATCGGCATCGGCGGAATTGATACCCGTACCCTGGTGCGTCACCTGCGTAACCACGGCTCCATTAAGGCCGGCATCTTCTCCGGCGAGGCAGCTGAGCGGGACGTTGAGGAGCTCATCGCTGAGGTCAAGAACCAGCCGTCTATGGCCGGTCTTGACCTGTCCGAAGAAGTATCGACTGATGAGGTCTACACCTTCCCGGCCGTAGGGGAGAAGCGCTTTACTGTCGTGGCCTATGACATGGGAGTCAAGACCGCGACCCCGAAGAACTTTGCTGAGCGCGGCATCGAAACCATCGTGGTTCCAGCCAACACCCCCTTCGAGAAGATCAAGCAGTACAACCCGGATGGAGTGTTTGTCTCCAACGGTCCGGGCGACCCGGCTACCGCTGACACCATGGTGGGCATCGTGCGCGATATCCTTGCTGCCAAGTACCCCTTTTTTGGCATCTGCTTTGGCAACCAAATCCTCGGCCGCGCGCTGGGTATGGACACCTACAAGCTGAAGTTCGGCCACCGCGGTATCAACGTCCCGGTGCGCAACCAGCTCACCGGCAAGCTCGACATCACCTCGCAGAACCACGGCTTCGCCCTGGCCAGCCCCTCGGGCAAGGAGAACCCGGCGGGCGAGGAGTTCGATACTGACTTCGGCCCGGCAGTTGTGTCCCACACCTGCCTCAACGACAACACCATCGAGGGCGTGGCGCTCAAGAACGGCATGGCCTACTCCGTGCAGTACCACCCTGAGTCCGCTGCTGGCCCGCACGATGCTAACCCGCTCTTTGACCAGTTCATCGAGCTCATGACTGAGAAGTCCCCGAACAAGTAGAACGCAACCAGGAAGAGGAAGAAGAAACTAATGCCAAAGCGCAACGACATCAATCACGTCCTGGTTATCGGCTCCGGCCCGATTGTTATTGGCCAGGCCTGCGAGTTCGACTACTCCGGTACCCAGGCCTGCCGCGTGCTCAAGGAGGAAGGCCTGCGCGTAACGCTGGTCAATTCCAACCCGGCAACGATTATGACCGACCCGGAGTTCGCAGACCACACCTATGTGGAACCCATCGAGCCCGAGTTCATCGAGAAGATTTTCCAGAAGGAAAAAGAAGAGGGCAATCCTATCGACGCCGTGCTGGCAACCCTCGGTGGCCAGACCGCCCTCAACGCCGCCGTACAGCTGGACCGCCTGGGCATCCTGAAGAAGTACGATATCGAGCTCATCGGTGCCGATATCGACGCCATCGAGCGCGGCGAGGACCGCCAGAAATTCAAGGACATCGTGGCCTCCATCGGCGGCGAATCCGCGCGCTCCCGCGTCTGCCACACCATGGATGAGGTTCACGAGACTGTCGCCGAGCTCGGCCTCCCGGTCGTTGTACGCCCATCGTTTACGATGGGCGGCCTGGGCTCTGGTCTGGCCTTCAACGAGGAGGACCTCGACCGTATCGCCGGCGGCGGCCTGGCCGCCTCGCCGGAAGCGAACGTCCTCATCGAGGAGTCCATCCTGGGCTGGAAGGAGTTCGAGCTTGAGCTCATGCGCGATGGCGACGATAACGTCGTGGTCATCGCCTCCATCGAGAACGTCGACGCCCTTGGCGTCCACACCGGTGACTCCGTCACCGTAGCCCCGGCCTTGACCTTGACTGACCGCGAGTACCAGAAGATGCGCGACCAGGGTATCGCCATCATCCGCGAGGTCGGCGTCGACACCGGCGGCTGCAATATCCAGTTCGCTGTGAACCCGGATGACGGCCGCATCATCACCATCGAGATGAATCCGCGTGTGTCCCGCTCTTCGGCGCTAGCTTCTAAGGCCACCGGTTTCCCGATTGCCAAGCTGGCTGCCAAGCTGGCTATCGGCTACACCCTGGACGAGGTTCGTAACGACATCACCGGCGTGACCCCGGCCGCCTTCGAGCCGACGCTGGACTACGTCATCGTCAAGGCCCCTCGCTTTGCCTTCGAGAAGTTCCCGGGCGCTGATGACACCCTGACCACCACGATGAAGTCTGTGGGCGAGGCCATGGGCATTGGCCGCAACTACATCTCCGGCCTCAATAAGGTCATGCGCTCGCTGGAGGGCAAGCCTTCTGGTTTCTGGACCAAGCCGGATGAGTATTTCGCCGGTGAGCGCGCCACCGACCTCGACGCCGTGCTCAAGGATCTAGAGCGCCCGACCGAGGGCCGTATGTACGACATCGAGCTGGCGCTGCGTTTGGGTGCTACCGTTGAGCAGCTCCACGAGCACTCCCACCTGGACCCGTGGTTCTTGGCGGAGCTCGAAGCACTCGTGCAGTTCCGCGAGGAGCTCGAGAACGCCCCAGTGCTCGACGCGCAGTTGTTGCGCCGCGCCAAGGTCTTTGGCCTCTCAGATGCCCAGATTGCCGCGCTTCGCCCGGAGTTCGCCGGTGAGGATGGCGTGCGTTCCCTGCGCTGGTCCCTGGGTATTCGCCCGGTCTACAAGACCGTTGATACCTGTGCGGGCGAGTTCGAGGCACAAACCCCGTACCACTACAGCACCTACGAGATGGATCCGAACGCGGAATCCGAGGTTCGAGCCAGTTCCGAAAAGACCAAGGGCAAGGTCATCATCTTGGGCTCCGGCCCGAACCGCATCGGTCAAGGCATCGAGTTTGACTACTCCTGCGTGCATGCCGCGCTGGAGCTCTCCCGCGAGGGCTATGAGACGGTCATGGTCAACTGCAACCCAGAGACAGTTTCGACGGACTACGACACTGCAGACCGCCTCTACTTCGAGCCCTTGACCTTCGAAGATGTCATGGAGGTCTACCACGCAGAGGCCGCCTGTGGTGAGGTTGCCGGTGTCATCGTCCAGCTGGGCGGGCAGACCCCGCTGGGCTTGGCCGAGCGCCTGACGGCCGCGGGTGTTCCGGTCGTCGGAACCTCTGCCGCCGCCATCGACCTGGCGGAAGACCGCGGCGAGTTCGGTAAGGTGCTTGCCGCTGCCGAGCTTCCAGCACCGGACTTCGGCACCGCTACCTCCTTCGATGAGGCCCGCGAGGTCGCCGCGAGCATCGGCTACCCAGTGCTGGTCCGCCCGTCCTACGTGCTGGGCGGCCGCGGCATGGAGATTGTCTATGACGAAGACTCCCTGCGTGACTACATCGAGCGCGCCACCGAGATCACCTCGGATCACCCGGTGTTGGTGGACCGCTTCCTCGACAACGCTATCGAGATCGACGTCGACGCGCTGTGCGACGGCGAGGAGGTCTACCTCGGCGGAGTCATGGAGCACATCGAGGAGGCGGGTATCCACTCCGGCGACTCCTCCTGCGCCTTGCCACCGATGACGCTCGGCCCGGAGGATATTGAAAAGGTGCGGGAGTCGACGCGTCGTCTAGCGCATGGTATCGGCGTCAAGGGCCTGATGAACGTCCAGTACGCGCTTAAGGACGACACCCTCTACGTCATTGAGGCCAACCCGCGCGCGTCCCGTACGGTGCCGTTCGTGTCCAAGGCCACCGGTGTGCCGATGGCTAAGGCCGCAGCGCGCGTCATGCTCGGCGCGTCCATCGCGCAGCTCAAGGATGAGGGAATCATCCCGTCCACTTATGACGGCGGCTCCCTGCCCATTGAGCACCCGATTGCGGTTAAGGAAGCCGTGCTGCCGTTCAACCGGTTCCGCCGCCCCGACGGTCAGCTGCTTGACACGCTGCTCTCCCCGGAGATGAAGTCCACCGGTGAGGTCATGGGCTTGGCCGACAACTTCGGCGCAGCCTATGCCAAGGGTGAGATGGCCGCCTTCGGCGAGCTGCCGACGGAGGGTACGGTCTTCGTGTCCGTGGCCAACCGCGACAAGCGCACGCTGATCTTCCCGATTCAGCGCCTGGCCTACATGGGCTACACCATCGTCGCCACGGCAGGCACCGCGCAGATGCTGCGCCGCAATGGCGTGGAGTGCGAGGTGGCAGTCAAGGTCTCTGAGGCTGAGGAGGGACAAGAGTCCATCGTCGACGCCATCCTGGCCGGCAAGGTCGACCTCATCCTCAACACACCGGCCGGTTCCGCCGGTGCACGCCACGACGGCTATGACATTCGCGCCGCGGCAGTATCCGTCGGGGTTCCGCTGGTGACGACCGTTCAGGGCGTTACCGCGGCGGTGCAGGGCATCGAAGCACTGCGTCAGGGAGATCTTAAGGTTCGCGCGCTGCAGGAGCTTAAGCATGACCCAGCCAACTAATGCTGCACCTACCTTTGGCGATCGCCTTGTCGCCGCGGGTAGGCAACGTGGGCGTCTGTGCGTAGGTATTGACCCACACCCACACCTCCTGGAGGCGTGGGGCCTGCCAGTCGACGTCGACGGACTGCGCACCTTCAGTATGCGTTGCGTAGAGGCATTCGCCGACACGGCAGCTGTAGTCAAGCCGCAAGTGGCGTTCTTTGAGCGCTGTGGTTCGCGCGGTTTCGCCGTCCTCGAAGAGGTTCTGGCAGCGCTGCGCGAGCAAGGCTGCCTGAGTCTGGCCGATGCTAAACGCGGCGATATCGGCTCCACCATGGCGGGTTATGCCGAGGCCTGGCTGGGGGAGGACTCGCCGTTGCGCGCGGACGCGGTGACGGTATCGCCTTACCTCGGTGTGGGAGCGTTGAGTCCTGTCTTCGATATTGCGGAAAAGACCCGTGCTGGTGTCTTCGTCCTTGCGGCGACCTCCAATCCGGAGGCCGTAGCGTTGCAATCGCTGAGCGTCGATGGCCGCAGCGTCGCGCAGCGCGTCGTTGATGAACTCGGACAGCGCAATGCCGCGGCAATGGTCATGGATGACGCTGTGGGAGCGCTCGGAGTGGTTGTCGGTGCGACACTCGACGCGCCGCCGGTATTAGACCATTTACATGGTCCGGTTCTTCTTCCGGGCGTGGGCGCGCAGGGCGCGACTCCGGCTGATGTTAGGCAACTCACCTCCGCGGCACCCGAGCTGGGCTTTGCCAACGTCTCCCGAGCCATCCTTTCGGCGGGCCCAGACGTTGCTGACCTGCGCAAAGCCGTAATTGATACGGCTGCCGAGTTCCGAGACTAAAGAGCTCGGTCTCAAACGGCGCGCTGGATTAACAGGCGCGCCGTTTACCTGGTATTTTGTTTAAGGCATGTGCGTTGACGTGCAGGAACCTTTAATAGAAAGGGGCCGGGTTACGTCATCGCGTACAGACCAGTGCTAGGATTGCCAGAAGTCGGTTCGCGGCGGTAGCAAAAGCTACCCCGCGCTGGGGAAATCTTCCCACCGTGAGCCGAGATTCTGGTGTTAGCCATCAGATGACAATGTTCGTACTAATGAAATCGGAGGAAACCCGTGGCCCTTCCCAAGTTGACAGATGAGCAGCGCAAAGAAGCTCTCGCAAAGGCCGCTGAGGCTCGCAAGGCTCGCGCTGAGCTCAAGGCTGCGCTGAAGCGCGGCGAAACCAACCTACAGGAAGTACTGGAGAAGGCCGAGACCGATGAGATCATCGGTAAGACCAAGGTCTCCGCGCTTCTCGAGGCTCTGCCGAAGGTTGGCAAGGTCAAGGCTAAGGAAATCATGGAGGACCTGGAGATTGCTCAGACCCGCCGCCTGCGTGGCCTGGGTGACCGTCAGCGCCGCGCCCTGCTCGAGCGTTTCGGCTACGGCGAGTAATTAGCGCAATGGCTGACGAAACTGCACGCGGGCGCCTGGTCGTTCTGGCCGGGCCGTCCGCTGTGGGTAAGTCCACTGTGGTTTCGCGCCTGCGCGATGATGTAGACAACCTTTACTTCAGCGTCTCGATGACGACGCGCCAACCCCGCCCCGGCGAGTCTGATGGGGTGGACTACTTCTTTGTCTCCCCGGAGGCTTTCCAGGAACACATAGACGCCGGAGACATGCTCGAATGGGCAGAGATCCACGGTGGTTTGCAGCGTTCTGGTACGCCGGCTCAACCCGTTAGGGAAGCGATGTTGGCTGGTCGCTCAGTGTTGGTGGAGGTTGATCTTGCAGGCGCCCGCAACGTGAAGGCGGCGATGCCGGAGGCGGAAACCGTGTTTCTGGCCCCACCGTCCTGGGAGGTTTTGGTGGAGCGCCTGACTGGGCGCGGTACCGAGCCACAGGATGTGATCGACCGCCGTTTGCACACCGCAGAAACGGAACTTGCCGCGCAAAAAGAGTTCGACCACATCGTTGTCAATGACAATCTCGATGAGGCCGTTGCTGCAATTAGTGCTATCCTGCGTGGATAGACCACGATTTTGACCATCTACCAACAGTAAAGGTGCATGTGACCAACGTGACCACACCTGCCAATTCTGAGGCCGCAAAGCCGGAGCCAGTATTCGATCCGCCGACGGGTATCACTGACCCGCCTATCGATGAGCTGCTGGGCAAGGTCTCGTCTAAGTACGCCCTGGTGATCTTCGCCGCTAAGCGCGCACGTCAGATCAACAGCTACTACAAGGAACAGGACGAAGGCGTCTTCGAGTTCGTCGGACCGCTGGTGACCCCGGAGCCGGGCGAGAAGCCGCTGTCCATCGCACTGCGCGAGATCGACGCCGGCCTGCTGGACCACGAGGAAGGCAACTAGCCTTCGCCCGTGAAGGCAGCAGCCTAGCGCGTATTCCGAAATAGACCCACCCTAGTGTCGCTTGAGGCGCTTGGGTGGGTTTGTTGTGTCTTGGGTACTATCGTCCGAGTGAAGGATGTACAGCAAACCCCAGATTGTCCAGAGAGCAGCACTGCCTCGGCTCCCGCAGAGGCGGCTTCATCGGGTGCAGGCGGAACCACGCAGCCGCGTCGCATCCTTGTCGGTGTGGCCGGCGGAATCGCCGCCTATAAAGCATGTCATCTGATTCGGGACTTCACTGAGCACGGCGATGATGTCCGCGTGATTCCTACAGAAGCCGCGTTAAATTTCGTCGGTGCAGCCACCTTCGAGGCGCTGTCGGGGCATCCGGTCTCGACTACCGTTTTCGATGCAGTTGATGAGGTGCAGCATGTCGCACTGGGGCAGCAGGCCGATGCCGTCGTCATCGCCCCAGCCACCGCTGACTTGATCGCTCGGTTGGCCTGTGGCCGCGCCGATGATCTGCTGAGCGCCTCTGTGCTGGTTGCTACGTGTCCTGTCATCATTGCCCCAGCTATGCACACGGAGATGTGGCTCAATCCAGCGACGCAAGACAACGTGGCGACATTGCGTCGTCGCGGCGTTATCGTGATGGAACCGGCCCATGGGCGGCTCACCGGCGTTGATTCCGGTGCAGGCCGCTTGCCGGAACCGGGGCAGATAGCGGAGTTTGCCCGCACAATTATTGCTGGCCACCGCGTGGATCATGATTGGCAGGGGCTCAAGGTCGTGATTTCTGCCGGGGGGACGCAGGAGAACCTAGATCCGGTGCGGTACCTGGGCAATCGTTCCTCTGGTCGCCAGGGCTTTGCCTTAGGAGAAGTAGCCGCGCAGCGCGGTGCAGATGTAACTATCGTTGCCGGCAATACTGACGCGCTTCCGATTCCATCAGGCGCCTCCGTTGTGCGGGTGACTTCCACTCGCGATATGCACAAGGCAATGAACGCTGAAGCAGCGGATGCGGATATCGTCATCATGGCTGCAGCTGTTTCAGACTATCGGCCGGCTTCCGTCGCGGACTCCAAGATGAAGAAGGGGGCCGCTGACGAGGACTTAGCTCATCTCGAGCTGGTAGAAAACCCGGATATCCTCAAGGGGTTGGTCGAACGCCGCGAGAATGGGGACTTGAAGCGCGATGCCATCATCGTCGGTTTTGCAGCGGAGACCGGGGATGCACACACGAGCGTGCTCGAGTACGCCCAGCAAAAATTCGTGAAGAAGGGGTGCGATGTACTCATGGCCAACGAGGTTGGGGAGGGCAAGGTCTTCGGACAGCCAACGAGTGCAGGGTGGATCCTTCGGAAGGGTGCTGATCCGGTGGAGGTTGAACCGGGATCGAAGCAGGTTGTAGCTGCCCAGATACTTAACGTGGTGAATGAAATTCTGGAAAGGTAGCGCTCGTTCTTGCAGCTGTAGACCGCTTGGTCTACGATGGGGCGGTGTTATTAGCCGGGACGTGGGATAGGCGCTGCCTTGCCCACGGCGCGCAGAACTAGTTTAAGGAAGATTTGTGACTGAAACAGCTGTTCAGGCGGTACGTCTTTTTACCAGCGAATCCGTGACAGAAGGTCACCCGGATAAGATTTGTGACGCTATCTCGGACGCCATTCTTGACGCCCTTCTTAAGGAAGACCCAAACGCACACGTCGCCGTGGAGACTCTTGTCACCACGGGCCAAGTTCACGTTGTGGGTGAGGTGCGCACCTCCGGGTATGTGGAGATCCCGCAGATTGTACGCAAGACCCTCGTTGAGATCGGGTTTACTTCCTCTGACGTGGGATTTGACGGCCACACCTGCGGAGTCAACGTAGCGATTGGTGAGCAATCCCAAGAGATTGGCGCCGGAGTGGACGCATCAACCGAGGTTCGCTCGGGCCAGTTTGAGGACGACGATCAATATGGCGCTGGCGACCAAGGCCTCATGTTCGGCTACGCAACGAATGAGACTCCAGAATTCATGCCGCTGCCGATCTCTACGGCACACCACCTTTCGCGTCGCCTCACCCAGGTCCGCAAGGAAGGCATCGTTCCTTCCCTGCGCCCAGATGGCAAGACCCAGGTCACCTTTGCATATGACGAGAACGATGTGCCGACTCGCTTAGAGACAATTGTCATCTCCACCCAGCATGATCCGGAGGTGACCCAGGAATGGCTCGCGGAGCAGCTTCGTACCCATGTAGTCGAGTGGGTCGTCAACGATGCGAACCTGAGCAAGTACTACACCGAAGACACCGAGCTCCTCATCAACCCCTCTGGTTCCTTCATTCTTGGCGGGCCAATGGGCGATGCAGGCCTGACTGGACGCAAGATCATCGTCGACACCTACGGCGGCATGGCCCGCCACGGTGGCGGTGCCTTCTCCGGCAAGGATCCGAGCAAGGTGGACCGCTCAGCCGCCTACGCTATGCGTTGGGTAGCTAAGAACATCGTGGCCGCCGGCCTGGCCGACCGCGCCGAAGTGCAGGTTGCATACGCTATTGGTCGCGCGAAGCCGGTTGGTCTCTATGTCGAGACCTTCGGCACTGCTCAAGCCGGTTTGAGCGATGCCGACATTCAGGCTGCGGTGGACAAGGTTTTTGATCTGCGCCCCGCCGCCATTATCCGCGAGCTCAACCTGCAGCGCCCGATCTACCGTCAAACCGCGGCCTACGGTCACTTTGGCCGCACCGATGTTGACCTTCCATGGGAGGACACCTCGCGGGCCGTCGACTTGCGCCGCGCCGCCGGCCTGTAGAATCGGGCGCTATGCCCAAGAAGACACCCGCCGCCCAGCAACCGGTCGCGCGGGTGTTGCCTTTGTTGGGGGTAGCGCACCTGGACCGCGAATTCGACTACCTCATCGATGAATCGGATTCGCAGGCCGCCCAGCCAGGCGTACGCGTGCGCATTCGCTTCAATGGCCGGCTGGTCGACGCCATCCTTCTCTCCCGCGCCAGCGATTCCGACTTCGCTGGATCGCTTCGCTATATCGATCGCGTCATTTCCCCCTTTGCGGTGTACTCGCCGGAAATGTCGGCGCTCATCGAATCCCTTGCAGCTCGCTATGGTGGCGTGCGCTCCGATATCATCCGCGCCGCCATCCCGGCGCGGCATGCCAAGGCTGAGGAAGCGGATGTCGATACACCGTGGGAAGAATTAGGTACAGCGGAGCACCCGGATCTCTCTGCGTGGTCCGGGTACCAGCATGGCGAGTCCTTCGTGGACTCGGTGCTGTCGGGCCATATTGCGCGTGCAGCATGGCAGATAGCGCCGGGGGAGGATTGGGCAAGCGCGCTGGCAGCGCTGGGCACCAGTGTGGCGCTCCAAGGCGGCGGCGTGCTCATGGTCGTACCGGACCAGAAGGACCTGGACCAGCTCGAGGAGGCCTTTCGCCGCCACGTCTCTGCCAAACAAATCACGGTGCTCGCGCACAGCACCGGCCCCCAGGCGCGCTATCGCCGCTATCTATCGGCGTTGACGGGTCAAGCTCGAATCGTCATCGGAACTCGCTCCGCCGCCTTCGCCCCGGTCAAGGGCCTCCAATTGGCCGTCCTGCTCAACGATGGCGACGATAGCCTGGTTGACAACCTCAAGCCCTATGTTCACTCCAGGGAAGTGCTGAGCACACGCTCCGCGCAGGAAGGTTGCAGCCTTATCCTCGCCGGCCACGCCCGCACCGCGGAAGCCCAACTGCTCGTTGAATCGGGGTGGGCCCACGATCTTCTACCCGCCGCGAACACACTGGAAGATAGGCGCCCCGAGATTGTTGCGGTAGGTGCGTATGGCGTCAACGTGGCCCGCCATATGCGGGGAGGCACGACGTCGGTAAGCGGCCCCGCCTTCCAAGCCACGCGCGCAGCCCTCGACCGCGGCGAGCCCGTCCTTGTCCAAGTCCCGCGCAAGGGCTACGCCCCAATCCTCGCCTGTGGGCAGTGCGCATCTCCTGCACGGTGTCGTCATTGCAACGGTCCCTTAGGTCTGCCTTCCGCTCGCGGCTCGAAGCACGAGTCGACCGATTCTGCGGCGCTGCCCACGTGCCGGTGGTGCGGGCGCGTTGACGCGCATTACCGCTGTTCGGAGTGCGGCTCACCGCGATTACGCGCCATCGTGTTGGGTTCCGAGCGCACTGCGGAAGAGATGGGCCGGGCCTTTCCCAATACACGCGTGATTCAATCCGGTGGATCCACCGTCGTAAATGAAATCCCAGACGCGCCGGCGCTCGTCATCGCGACACCCGGCGCGGAGCCGCGCGTAGCGAAAAGCGGGATGTACGGGGCTGCGCTCCTTGTGGAAACCGGGGCGTTGCTCGGCCGCCAGGATCTGCGCGCCACGGAGGACACGTTGGCCACATGGGCCGCGGCGGCCACCCTCGTAGCGCCAGCCAAAGAGGGTGGTGTCGTTATCGTCGCCGCTGATGAACAGCTGCCGCTTGTGGCTTTCTTTAGCCGGTGGGACATGGTGGGCGCCGCGGCGGCCGAGTTGCAGGCGCGCCGCGAGGTTCGCTTTCCACCCGCGGTGCATATGGCGGCGATCGACGGGGCCGACGCCTCCCTCGATGCATTCCTAGAGTTAGCGGAACTGCCGGAGCATGCGGAGCTTCTCGGGCCCGTACCGTTGCCGCCTGGCGTGAGCTTGCCGGGTGAATACGATCATGAGCGCGGCGGTGAACCACAGCGTCTGCTAATTCGAACCCCGCTAGGCCCGCGGTCCCTCCTGGGCCAGGCCTTGCGCACAGCCAATTCCTTGCGCAGCGCTCGCAAGGATGTGTTGCCTCTGCGTATCGCCGTGGATCCGATAAACATCGGTTAACGCTGCGCTCCTTTCCACCCCTGTCGAGCGCCTCCCGCGGAAGGTGAACTATTCTCGGTGCAGGAGCGCGGAGGGTGCTGGGCAGGCGAGGAATGCCTAGGCCGACAACCCCCGCACGACGTGCCACACCGTCAACCACGAGGAGTACCACTATGACCGTACGAGAGGTTCGTCTCTACGGCGACCCGGTCCTCACCACCAGAGCTGAGGAAATCACCGAGTTCGGGCCATCGCTGGAACGCTTAGCTCAGGACATGCTGGAGACAATGGAAGCCGCAGGGGGAGTAGGTCTAGCGGCCAACCAGATCGGTGTGACCAAACGCATCTTTGTCTTCGATTGCTCGCATTATCAGCATGGTTTGCGCGGTGCCGTCATTAACCCGGTATGGGAAGCGGTGGGCCAGGACATGCAGTTGGGGACCGAAGGTTGCTTGTCCATCCCCGGCATTTCTCAGCCCACTGAACGCTTTTCTACCGTACTTCTGCGCGGATTCGACCCACACGGCCGCCCGATATCCATGCTTGCCTCTGGGCTGATGGCGCGTTGTATCCAACACGAGACGGACCACTTGGATGGGATCTTGTTCTTGCAGCGTCTGAGCGATGAACTGCGGAAGGACTCTATGAAAACCATCCGCCAATCGGAGTGGTTCAACACATAGCCGTAGCCCTGCTTAATCAGCAGTACAGCAGATTCATTCTTGAACATTAGATTTAAAAACTCTCATACGAGAAAGGCATACTCTAGCAGTGCGTATTGTTTTTGCCGGAACCCCGGAGCCCGCAGTTGTGGCTTTGGAGAAGCTCATCGACTCACCCCATGAGGTGGCCGCCGTCATTACTCGGCCTGACGCCCGCCGGGGCCGTGGCCGCACCGTTCATCCAAGTCCGGTGAAGGCACTGGCGGAAAAACACGGTATCGAGGTGCTCACGCCGACCACACTTAAGCCTGGCACCGAGGACGGTGATGCCCTGCGTGCACGACTAGCAGACATTGCTCCCGAGGCTATCCCCGTGGTTGCCTACGGAAACCTGATCACCGAGGACTTGCTGAGCCTTCCGACGCATGGTTGGGTGAACCTTCACTTCTCCCTGCTCCCGGCGTGGCGTGGCGCGGCACCGGTGCAAGCAGCCATTGCGGCTGGGGATACTCGCACGGGTGCTACGACCTTCCGCATCGACCAAGGCCTGGACACTGGGGACATCCTCGCCACGATCGACGAGGACATCCAGGACACCGATACCGCGGATGACCTATTGACGCGGCTGGCCTATGCCGGTGGCGACCTCCTCGTGCGGACCATGGATGGGTTGGAAGACGGCAGCATCGCGCCGCAGCCGCAGGTAGGTGAAGCCTCCTACGCGCACAAGATCTCTACCGATGATGCCCGAATCGACTGGACTGCGTCCGCCGAGGCCGTTGATCGCCACATTCGCGCGCATACCCCAGGGCCGGGTGCTTGGACCCTTCTGGGGCAGTCACGCTTAAAGCTCGGTCCAGTAGAACCTGTGCCACCCACAGAACTTGAGGACCTTAATGAACATTCCGCGCTTTCCGCATTGCAGCCGGGTGAAGTCCACGTGGCCAAGAAGGAAGTGATGGTCGGTACTGGCAGCTCCCCGGTTCGTTTGGGAAAGATTCAACCGCCAGGCAAGAAGATGATGAATGCCGCCGACTGGGGCCGCGGGCTTGCACACCAGGCTTCGCAGTCAGTAGAAGGCGGCGAGGATGAGGTGAAGTTCTCATGAGCGGAGGTTTTAGATCCCGCAGCAAGTCAGGCGATCCTGCAGACCGCGCGCAGCGTGGGAAGCAGCAACGCGGCGGTGCGAAACGCACTGCCAAGGGCAACAGGGAGCGTCGCGGCGGTCAGCGTCACGATACACGGCGCCCAGTGCCGTCGACGTCGGTGGTTTCTGCCGCGCAGCGCTGCGGGGTGGATCGTCCACGCGCGGTGGCTTTCGAAGTATTGCAACGCGTGGATGCAGACGATGCCTTTGCCAACCTCACGCTGCCGAAAGCCGTACGTGCCAATAGCCTCAGTGGCCGCGATGCTGCCTTCGCCACCGAGTTAACCTACGGCACGCTGCGGACCGAGGGCGTGCTCGATGCCGTCATCGCCGAGTGCGCCTCTCGTGGCCTCGACGCTATCGCCCCCGACGTGCTCACCGCCCTGCGAATGGGAACCTACCAGGTGCTCTATACCCGCGTTGAGGCACACGCGGCGGTCGATACTACCGTGCGCCTCGTGGAAGCAGCTGGCCAGGACAAGGCAAAAGGTTTTGCCAACGGCATCATGCGCACCATCACCCGTACACCGGCGCAAGCGTGGTTGGATCAGCTTGCTCCCCAAGGTCAGGTGGCTGCTTTGGCCTTCCGCCATGCCCATCCGGAGTGGATTGCCCGCTCCTTCGGCCGTGCCTTGGGTGTGTTGGAACCCGATGGCACTGGTGCGCTCAGCGCCGATCAGTCGCGTGAGCTGGAGCTCGCACTCGAGGCGGACTCCCAACGCCCCGTTGTGCACTTGGTAGCGCGCCCCGGTGAGATCTCCGCCGAAGAACTCGCCCTGATCACCGGTTGCGAGGAAGGCCGCTATTCTCCCTATGCGGTCTACCTTGAGCACGGGGATCCTGGTTCGCTAGAGCCGGTTCGCCAACGGCTAGCGGCAGTCCAAGACGAAGGTTCGCAGCTCATTGCCCGCGCGGTAACGGAAGCCGAGCTCAGTGGTGAAGACACCGGACGCTGGCTGGATCTGTGCGCCGGACCTGGTGGCAAGGCCGCCCTCATGGGTGCAATTGCACGCATAGAGGGCGCGACAGTCGATGCCGTCGAAGTCTCCCCGCATCGCGCCACGTTGGTGGAAAAGACGGTGGGGGACCTGCCAGTGCGCGTGCACCAAGCGGACGGCCGAGCGCCAGGACTGAAACCAGGCTTCGACCGCGTGCTGGTCGACGCCCCCTGCTCCGGCCTAGGCGCGCTCCGGCGGCGCCCGGAAGCTCGCTGGCGCAAGGCCGAATCAGACATTGCCGAGCTTAACCAGCTGCAAACCGAGCTGCTCGAGTCCGCGTTGGAGCTGGTGCGTCCAGGTGGCGTCGTGGTGTACTCGACTTGCTCGCCGGATCTGCGTGAGACCAGGGGCATCGTGGATGCCGCCGTGCAGCGGCACGCAGAGGGATCAGCGATTCACATCGAAGAACTGGATGCGCGCGACGTGCTGCCGGAGATGGGGGACCTTGGCGCCGAGCTGTCCGCGCAGATGTGGCCGCACCGCCATGGCACCGATGCGATGTTTTTCGCGGTCTTGCGCCGAGTAGCGGACTGAGGCTGCGAGAGGGACTAGGCTGAAGGTCATGTCTGCACTCTCGTCTGGTCCCATTATTTCCCCGTCCATCTTGGCCGCCGACTTCACCCGTTTGGGCGACGAGGTCCGCGCCGTGGCCAACGCGGATTGGATCCACGTTGACATTATGGATGGACACTTCGTCCCGAACCTGTCTTTTGGCCCGGATATCACTGCGACGGTGGACGGGATTACACCGCAGACGCTGGACGTTCACCTCATGATTGAGGAACCCGAGAAGTGGGTAGAAACCTACGCAAAGGCCGGCGCCGATTGCATCATCTTCCACGTCGAGGCCGTCGCCGACAAGGACGCGGCCATCGCCCTGGCGCGCACAATCCGGGATTTAGGTGTGCGCGCGGGCTTTTCCATTAAGCCGGGCACGCCGATCGAGCCTTGGCTGGACGCCCTCGAGCACTTCGACGAAGTGCTCGTTATGTCAGTTGAGCCGGGCTTTGGCGGTCAGAGCTTTATGCCGGATCAGCTGGACAAGGTGCGCGCCTTGCGCGCGGCCATCGACGAGCGCGGTCTGGACGTCCTCATCGAGATTGACGGTGGCATTTCCGCTGAAACGATTCGCTCCGCCGCCGAGGCGGGCTGCGATGCTTTCGTCGCAGGTTCCGCCATCTACAAACAAGCAGATAAGGCAGCGGCCGTCGACGAGCTGCGTAGCTTGGCCACGCTGTGATCCCACACCTAGACTCAGCGGTTCTCACGCGGGCGCTGCGTGTGGCCATGGAGGCCGGCGATAAGGTGCGCGGCACGACGAGCCCAAACCCGCCTGTAGGAGCGGTCATACTTGATGCCGCCGGCCGCGTCGCCGGTGTCGGCGCAACCCAGCCCCCGGGCGGTCCGCATGCCGAAGTCATGGCGTTGCGCGATGCGGGCGACAAGGCGCGCGGCGGCACGGCGGTCGTTACCTTGGAACCCTGTAACCACACCGGCCGTACTGGGCCCTGTGCGCAGGCGCTTATCGATGCCTCTGTGGCCGCCGTTTACTTCCTCCACCCAGACCCCACCCCGGAGGCCGGCGGCGGCGCGGCCACATTGCGCGGCGCCGGCATTACCGTGGGGCATATTGAGGCGCCGGAAGGCGTGAGCGATGCACTCGCCGGGTGGTTGGGTTCGGTGCGCTTGGGCAGGCCGCACGTGACGCTCAAGTTTGCCCAAAGCCTCGACGGGTTCACCGCCGCAGTGGATGGCAGCAGCCAATGGATTACCGGAGAGCAGGCTCGCGAGCATGTGCACCGCGACCGGGCACAAAGGGATGCCATCCTCATCGGCACGGGCACCGCGCTGGCAGATAACCCGTCGTTGACGGCACGCTACCCGGACGGCTCATTGCGTGAAACGCAGCCGCGGCGCGTCGTCATCGGCTCCCGGGACGTGGACCGAGGCGGAAGCAGTAATCTGGCAAAGCTAGGTTTCGAGCACTATGCCACCCCGCAGGAGGCGCTAGCCGAGCTATACGCCAGCGGCGCGCGCGACATTCTCGTCGAAGGCGGCGCTGGACTCGCGACGAGCTTTATGGAACTGGGCAGCGTGGATTTCATTCAGGCATACATCGGCAACGTCATCCTTGGCCAGGGCAGGGGAGTTCTCACTCGGGCTGTGGCCTCGAGCTTGGCGCTGGCTCCGAGGTGGGAGCGCGCAGCGGTTACCGAGCTTGGCGCCGACCTGCTCGTGGAATACCGGAAGAACGAGAAGTAGGAAAGGGGAGTACGGACTATGTTTACCGGACTCGTAGAAGAAGTCGGGCGCGTCGATAGCGTGGAACCGCAGGGCGATGCAGTCCGTTTGGGCATCGCGGCATCCACCGTGCTGAGTGATGCGCAGTTGGGTGATTCCATCGCTGTCAACGGCGTCTGCCTGACAGTAGCCGAGCTGGGAGAAGGAACCTTCATCGCAGACGTTATGAAGGAATCCTTGAACCGTAGTTCATTGGGAGAACTCGAAGTGGGTTCGGCGGTTAACCTCGAGCGGGCGGTGCTCCCAACGACTCGTTTGGGCGGCCACATCGTGCAAGGCCATGTCGATGGCACCGGCACGCTGCTTTCCCGCACCCCCTCGGAGCACTGGGAGGTGTTGCGTTTTAGCCTGCCGCGGGAGCTCGCCCGATACGTCGTGGAGAAGGGATCCATCGCCGTCCAAGGAACGTCCCTGACGGTGTCCGCGGTGTCGGCGGATGAAGATAAACCTGGCGCGGATGGCTTTTTTGAGGTCTCTCTCATTCCCACCACATTGCGCGATACCGTGTTTGGTGCGATGGCGCCCGGCGACCGCGTAAACCTCGAGGTAGACGTGGTTGCAAAGTATGTTGAGAAAATGGTTCACCCTAACGCCCACGCCGCGGGCACAGAGGGATAGAGTTAGTCCTTATGAGCGCTGCAGATTCAGCTTTTAGTTTAGATAGCGTCGAGCAAGCCATCGCCGACATCGCGGCCGGCAAGGCCGTCGTCGTCGTGGACAATGAAGATCGGGAAAACGAAGGTGATCTCATCTTCGCCGCCGAGCTCGCCACCCCGGAACTCGTGGCTTTCATGGTGCGTTATAGCTCCGGATATATTTGTGCACCTTTGCTCCCAGAGGACTGCAAGCGCCTGAACTTGCCCCCGATGATGGCGGTTAACCAGGACGTGCGGCAGACCGCCTACACCGTCACCGTGGACCTGGCTAATGGCTCCACTGGCATCTCCGCTACCTCGCGCTGTGAGACCATCCGCAAGTTGGCTGATCCCTCCTCCGAGCCGTCGCAGTTTACGCGCCCGGGCCATGTCGTCCCGCTGGCTGCCCGCCCGAATGGTGTGCTCGAGCGTGATGGCCACACGGAAGCCGCGATCGATCTGGCACGGTTGGCGGGGCTCCGCCCGGCCGGCGTGCTCTGTGAGATCGTTTCCGAAGAAGACCCCACGGATATGGCTCGCTCGCCGGAGCTGCGCCGCTTTGCCGACGCCCATGGGCTCACGATGATCTCCATCGAGCAGCTCATCGAATGGCGCCGCCACAATGAGCAACAGGTTCACCGCGAGGTAGAAACCCGCCTGCCCACCGAGTACGGCGAGTTTCGCGCGGTGGGCTATGTGAATGGCGTCGACAAGCGCGAGCACATTGCCCTCTTCGTCGGTGACGTGGAGAGCTATTCCGGTGCGGAAGACGTACCTGTCCGCGTGCACTCTGAGTGCCTGACCGGTGATGTCTTTGCATCTGAGCGCTGTGACTGCGGCCCGCAGCTGCAGGAATCCCTCCGCGCGGTCCAAGCGGCCGGGCGTGGCATTGTCATCTACCTTCGCGGACAGGAAGGGCGTGGCATTGGCTTGGTGAACAAGCTCAAGGCCTATCGCTTGCAAGATGACGGGATGGACACCGTCGACGCCAACGTGGAGCAGGGGCTGCCTGAAGACGCCCGCGAGTACTCCGTTGCCGGACAAATCCTGCGCGATGTGGGCGTGAAATCCGTCAACCTCTTGACCAACAACCCACACAAGGGTGAGGGGCTACAGGGCTTCGGCATTGACGCCACTGCCCGCACCGGCCTGGCGACACCCGCCACGGCCGAAAACATTAGCTATCTGCGCACGAAGCGCGACAGGATGGGCCATGACCTGCCACAGGTGGCCGAATGGGATCTCAAACACTCTTAGAGCATTAAGACCGAACTCTAGAACAAAACAAAGGAGCACACCGTGAGCAAGGAAGGCCTGCCAACCCCGAACAATGTCTCGGGAGAGGGACTGCGCGTCGCCGTGGTTACCGCCACATGGAACGCCGAGATCTGCGATCAGCTGCACCGCCGCGCGCTTGAGACCGCCGAAGCCGCTGGCGCTGAGGTCACTCCGTTGCGCGTCGTCGGTGCCCTTGAGCTGCCCGTCGTGGTCCAAGCTGCGGCGCGCACCCACGATGCTGTCGTGGCGCTGGGCTGTGTCGTCCGCGGCGGCACTCCGCACTTTGACTACGTGTGTGATTCGGTCACGCAGGGACTGACGCGCATTGCTCTCGACGAGTCGACGCCTGTAGGAAATGGTGTCCTGACGGTGAACGACTATGAGCAAGCCGTCGATCGCGCCGGATTTGAGAACTCTTCAGAAGATAAAGGCGCGGAGGCTATGCATGCAGCTTTAGAAACCGTGCATACGTTGCGTACACTGAACGAGTCGACCCTAAAGTAGGCTGCCAAGCGCAACCACGGCGATCTGCATACCGCGCAGGTCCGTGGCCTTTCTTAGCGGAGTGATGAGGAGATGGAAACTCGATGACGGATCCACAGGTGCCTTCGGCGCACGAAGAGCGCGCGCGATCAGCCCGCGCTGGCAAGGCCTCCCAATCCTCGCAGCCGGTGGCGGCCGCTGCGTCTGGGGGTTCCTCGAGCGTGAGCGATGAGCAGGTGCGGGCTTATACCAGCGCCGATCCCTTCGCCCAGACTTCATCCAAGCCCTGGGAGTATGAGGCCACCTCGCCCTATCTGCGCAAGGTGGCAATCATCTGGATCATCCTTGTGATGGCAGCGCACCTGTTTATGGGCTTCACGGTTGGCTTGTCCTTTACCGGCGCGACTGTGACGACGATTGATAAGTTTGCCTTCCCCGGCGTCGGCGTGATTATCTCCATCCTGTCTTGGTTGGCACTGACGCGTCCGCGGCTGCGCGCGAACTCCGATGGCGTAGAGATCCGCAACATTGTGGGAACCCGCTTCTACCCGTGGCAGGTCATCTATGGCCTGTCCTTTCCCGAAGGCTCGCGCATGGCACGCATCGAACTTCCTGACTTTGAATATGTTCCGGTGTGGGCCCTGCAATCGGGCGATAAGCAGGACATTATCACCAAGGTCCGCTCTTTCCGTGACTTGGAAGCCCGCTACATGCCGCAGGATGACTAGTGGCCGATCCCTCTGAGTACCGCCCTGCGCCCGGAAGCATCCCCACGGATCCGGGCGTTTATAAGTTCCGCGATGACAATCGCCGCGTCATCTATGTGGGCAAGGCAAAGAATTTGCGGGCGCGGCTATCGAACTATTTTCAAGACATCACGCAACTGCACCCGCGGACCCGCCAAATGGTCCTCACTGCGGCTTCGGTGGAATGGACCGTGGTGGCCAGCGAGGTGGAAGCGCTGCAGTTGGAGTACACGTGGATTAAGCGCTTCGATCCACGCTTCAACGTCATGTACCGCGATGACAAAACGTATCCGATGCTCGCGGTATCTGTGGGGGAGACCATCCCGCGAGCGTTTTTCTACCGCGGCCCACGCCGTAAAGGTGTGCGCTACTTTGGCCCCTATTCCCACGCCTGGGCAGTGCGTGAATCCCTCGACCTGCTGACGCGAATTTTCCCCATGCGCACGTGCGCCAAAGGGGTATTCAACCGCCATGAGCGCTTGGGCCGGCCTTGTTTGTTGGGTTATATCGGAAAATGCGATGCCCCTTGCATTGGCAGGGTGAGCGCCGAGGAACACCGTGAGACGGTGAACCAGCTGCTGAGCTTCATGAACGGTAATACCGGTGCTGTACGCAAGCGACTAACCCAGCGAATGGAGGAGGCCTCAGAGAACCTCGAGTTCGAGTTGGCTGCCCGCCTGCGCGACGATCTCGGCGCGATTGACAAGCTCATGGAGCAACAGGCTGTCGTGCTTTCCGACGGCACCGACGCCGACCTCATCGCGTTTAGCTCCGACGAGTTGGAGGCGGCAGTTCAGATCTTTCACGTGCGCGCGGGGCGCATCCGCGGCCAGCGCGGCTGGGTGGTGGAACGCTCCGGTGACCAAGCCATCACGGAGCCAATCGAGGAAGGACAGCCTGATCCGGGGCTTCCGGCGCTCATCCAGAATTTCTTAATCCAGTTCTATTCGGATGCCGTGGAGCGTCAGCGCCAGGAGGCCGCGGAAGACGCCAAGCTGGAGCGCAGGGGAGTAGACCAGGAATCCCATACCGCGGTTCATCGGGGAAACGCCATCCCCCGTGAGATCTTGGTCCAAACGCTGCCGGACGAAGCCGGTGAAGTGAAGATAGTTCTGGAGGACCTGCGGGGCGCGCAGATTGACTTGCGGGTTCCGCAACGCGGTGACAAGCGCGCCTTGATGGAGACCGTCGAGCGCAATGCGAAGGAGCAGCTGCGGCAGCACAAACTCAAGCGAGTCGGAGACCTTACTGCTCGATCCGCAGCCCTGCAGGAGCTGCAGGAAGCGTTGGACATGGATTCCGCGCCGCTGCGCATCGAGTGCACGGATATCTCGCACATTCAGGGCACCGATGTCGTGGCCTCCCTGGTGGTTTTCGAAGATGGGCTACCGCGCAAGTCCGATTACCGCCGCTACCGCATCAAGGAGGCGGCGGGCGATGGCCGCTCCAACGACGTGGGGTCTATCGCTGAGGTGACCCGGCGCCGCTTCAAGCACCACCACGAGGACAAACGAGCGGTTCCGGACGAGGAGCTGGAAAACACCACCTTCGCTGAAGAAATGGTCCGCGAGGAGGCCGCGAGCCAGACCAAACGCAGCTCCTACCCGCCGCAACTGTTCATCGTCGACGGTGGCGCACCGCAGGTGGCGGCGGCGCAGGCGGTGTTCGACGAGCTCGGCATCGTCGATGTGACACTCATCGGCCTGGCCAAGCGCCTGGAAGAAGTGTGGGTCCCGGGCGATGATGAGCCGGTGATTCTGCCGCGTAATTCGCAGGCGCTATTTCTTCTTCAGCACCTCCGCGATGAGGCGCACCGCGTAGCTATTACGTACCACCGACAGCAGCGGTCGAAGCGGATGCGCTCGTCCGTACTCGATGCGGTACCGGGATTGGGGCCGCAGCGGCGCACCGATCTGGTGAAGCACTTCGGCTCAGTGAAGAAGCTCAAAGAGGCCAGCGTGGAGGAGATTGCTGCGGTGAAGGGGTTTGGCCCGAAGCTGGCGCAGACGGTATTTGATCATCTCCAGGATTCCTAAGCAGGTTTCCCTCCTTGCCTCGTGATCAGATGGTAAGAATGGAAGTCATGACGCTGTTAGACTCCCCACCCATTTTGATCACGGGCATGTCAGGCGGTGGCCTGACGTCGGCGGCTAAAGTGCTGGAGGATAAGGGCTATTACGTAGCCCACAACATTCCGCCGAAGTCTATCGTCGACCTACTGAGGCTGTGCGCTCGGCCCGATTCCCCGGTGACAAAGATTGCCGCGGTGACCGATGTGCGTTCCCGAATGTTTCCGGGTTCTTTAGCGGAAACCTTGGAGGAACTCGAAAAGCTGGATATGAAGCCCACCCTGCTTTTCCTCGATGCGCGCGATGATGTGCTCATCCGTCGCTTCGATTCGGTGCGGCGTACCCACCCGATGCAGGAGGGCGAAACCCTCAAAGCAGGCATCCAACGAGAGCGCGCAGCGGTGCAATCAATTCGCGAGCGCGCGGACATCATCATCGATACGACCAACCTGTCCGTCCATGATCTGCGGCGCGCTATCGAAGCATCCTTCGGCGAAATGGGTCATGAGAAGCAACACGTCACGCTTGAGTCCTTCGGCTTCAAGCATGGCTCACCGCGTGATGCGGACCTTGTCGTTGATGTTCGCTTTCTTCCCAATCCCTATTGGGTACCTGAGCTGCGGGGGTACCGTGGCACCGACGAGCCGGTTGCGGATTATGTCTTGTCTCAAGAGGCGGCTGAGCCCTTTATCGAGCGGTTCATCACCATGTTTGACTCGATGCTCACCGGCTACCGCCATGAGGGGAAGAACTTCATCACCGTGGGCATCGGTTGTACCGGTGGGCACCATCGCTCGGTGGCCGTTACGGAAGAAATTGCCCGCCGCCTCAGGGACCGCGGTGACCTCGATGTGAGCACGTTGCACCGAGATATTTCTCGCGATTAGGTGCGATAAGATACATATTCATTCCCTACCTAAATAACTGAAAGCTATTATTCCCGTGACGACTCTCCCTATCCACATGGCTAGCCTGGGCGGCGGCCATGGGCTGTATCAAACTCTGCTGGCCGCACGCCGTACGGGCGCGGAGACAATCTCCGCCATTGTCACTGTGGCCGATGATGGCGGTTCCTCCGGCCGCTTACGCCGTGAGATGGACATCATCCCGCCTGGTGATTTGCGCATGGCCCTTGCCGCTCTGTCGAGCGATTCGGACGAAGGACAGCTGTGGGCTTCTACTTTGCAGCATCGATTCCAGAGCACAGGTGCCATGGCCGGGCACGCTGTGGGTAATCTCCTTATCGCCGGACTCAACGAGGTGTTGGGGGACTTCCAGGCGGCGCTCGATGCCGTTGCGCGTTTGACGGAGTCGGCCGGACGGGTGCTGCCGGCCGTAAATCTACCGCTCGAGATTGAGGCGGATGTTTCCGGGCTTGACGACGACCCCCGTATCATGCGCTCCGTGCGCGGCCAGGTGGCCGTTGCCTCAACTGTGGGGCAGGTGCGCCGCGTGCGCATCATCCCGGAGAAGCCGGAAGCTAACCCGGAAACGATCGCTGCGCTGCACGACGCGGATTTGATCACCTTGGGCCCCGGCTCGTGGTTTAGCTCCGTGCTCCCGCACGTTCTCGTTCCGGACATCGTCAACGCTATAACGTCGTCGGATGCCCTTCGCGTGGTGGTGCTCAATCTTTCCGCCGAACCAGGGGAGACCCAGGGGTTTTCTGCGGAGCGCCACCTGCACGTGCTAGCGCAGCATGCGCCAAACCTGCGGGTCGACAAAGTCATCGTCGACGGCACCGGTCTCCCCAATGAATCGGAGCGAGTCTTTGTGCAGCGCGCTGCTAGTGTGCTCGGCGCCAGCGCAGTATTTCGGGATGTCTGTCAGACGGACGCTGACGGGAACTCGCTGAACAAACACTGTCCAGACAAGCTAGCGCAGGTTCTTACCGAACTGTATGCCGAGTACGCTGCCGAACGTGGGGCGACGGCGGGTGCCCCGGGCACTCATCGGGGCTAGGCGCACGATAGACTATGGGGCATTCATTGTTCACTGCTACGTCATAGCGCATACGTCATAGCGCACAAGTGCGGCGCGACGCGTTGCGTGCCTTCTAGAGTGAGGTCAGGCTGCGTCGTACTGCGCTACTGCCGACGTTCGCGGTGCACTGTGTCAAGAGTCGAAAGGGGAGGCACGAGGTGTCTGCGTCGTTGACCGATCAGGTCAAGGAAGAGCTTACGGCGGTGTCCGTACCGCGCCAGTCCGCTCGTGCGGCGGAGGTTGCCGCAATTCTCAGGTTTGCCGGTGACCTCCACATCACCGGGGATCGAGTGATGTACGAGGTCGAATTGGAATCCCAGAGCGTGGCCAATCGTTTAGTCACTGCGCTCGATGAGCTGTACTCAATCGCGGCGAGCACCCATGTGGCGGGTCCCGCTGCATCCTCTAAGAAGAGCAGAGTGCAAGTGCGAATCACCTCCGGGGCCAAGGAGCTTACGAGGCGGCTGGGTTTGGTAACTCGCTCCGGACACCCCGTGGTGGGCCTGCCACCGCAGGTCATTTCAGGTTCTGTTGCTGATAATGAAGCGGCGTGGCGTGGAGCCTTCTTGGCTCAAGGATCATTGACAGAGCCGGGCCGCTCTTCAGCGCTCGAGGTGACGTGTCCGTGCCAGGAGGCGGCTCTCGCCCTCGTGGGCTGCGCGCGCCGTTTGGGAGTGGTGGCGAAGACCAAGGAAACACGCGGCGCCGACCGCGTCGTGGTGCGCGATGGCGACGCCATTGGCGCGTTGCTGACCCGTATGGGCGCTCAGGAGACTCGCCTGACGTGGGAAAAGAAGCGCATCCAGCGAGAGGCTCACGACACCTCCCGCCGCCTCGACAACTTTGACGATGCCAACTTGCGCCGTTCCGCTCGAGCGGCAGTAACCGCTGCGGCCCGCGTCGAGCGTGCCATGGTGATCTTGGGTGATGACGTGCCGGAGCACTTGGCTGATGCTGGCCGCCTACGTGTGCAGCACCGCGAAGCCTCCTTGGAAGAACTCGGGCGTTTGGCAGATCCGCCGATGACCAAGGACGCGGTGGCTGGGCGTATTCGCCGCCTATTGTCCATGGCGGATAAGCGTGCCAAGGAACTTGGTGTACCGGATACGACGAAAGCGGTGACTGAGGATCTCTTTGAGGAGTCCTAGGATCCAAACGTCGTAGTTTCCAATCCTTGCCCCAGACAGAGTCGTGAGTGCCCGTTCGGGCACTGAAAGGCTCGTCTGGGGCATTTTTCACGGTTTGGGTGCCCGTACTGTTTTGGGTTAACCCGCTCTTTTCCGGTTAAGTGAGATATCCCACCCTACAATTCCGACACCCAACACAATCCCACATAATCGGGCATTACCGCAGGTGTCTGAACTTTGGTCCCCCACCATCCCCGATAGAAGCCTTAACAGTGTACGCCTCTTTGTGCCGTCATGTGAGAGCTTGCAACAGGAGCTCACATGCTCACTGCGGGAAGCACAATGGGTCGGTACTATCGGCCGTGTTGGGAAAACCACCGAGCACGTCACGGAAGTGGCAGAGCAACGGTTCCGCGGAAGCGGTTTACCGCACTGCCGTTAAAGACAGAGTCTCGGAAGCCCCACAACAGAACTTCACTCGATTATTTGAGGAGACATTACAGTGACCATTCGCGTAGGTATCAACGGATTTGGCCGTATCGGCCGTAACTTCTTCCGTGCAGTTGCACAGGGCAACACCGACCTCGAGGTCGTAGCCGTCAATGACCTGACTGACAACGGCACTCTTGCCAACCTGCTTAAGTACGACTCCGTGCTGGGCCGCTTCGACGGCACCATCGAGCACGACGAGGAGTCCATCACCGTCAACGGTCACCGCATCGCTGTCTCCGCAGAGCGTGACCCGAAGAACCTGAAGTGGTCTGAGCACAACGTTGACATCGTCATCGAGTCCACCGGCTTCTTCACCGACGGTGAGGCTGCCAAGGCTCACATCGAGGCCGGTGCCAAGAAGGTCATCATCTCCGCACCGGGCAAGAACGTTGACGGCACCTTCGTCTACGGCGTCAACTCCGACAAGTACGATGCTGATAAGCACAACGTCATCTCCGCTGCTTCCTGCACCACCAACTGCCTGGCTCCGATGGCAAAGGTCCTCAACGACAAGTTCGGCATTGAGAAGGGCCTCATGACCACCGTTCACTCCTACACCGGTGACCAGCGCCTGCAGGATGCTCCGCACCGCGACCTGCGCCGCGCCCGCGCCGCCGCCGTGAACATGGTTCCGACCTCCACCGGCGCTGCTAAGGCTGTCGCTCTGGTTCTGCCGGAGCTCGAGGGCAAGCTGGACGGCTACGCAATGCGCGTTCCGACCATCACCGGTTCCGCCACCGACCTGACCTTCGAGGCTTCCCGCGAGGTTACCGCCGAGGAGATCAACGCTGCCATCAAGGAAGCTGCTACCGGCGAATTCGGTGAGACCCTGGGCTACACCGAGGACCCGATTGTCTCCACTGACATCATCACCGACCCGCACGGCTGCATCTTCGATGCCGGCATGACCAAGGTCTCCAACGGCAACCTGGTCAAGGTACTCGGCTGGTACGACAACGAGTGGGGCTACACCAACCAGCTCGTCCGCACCACCTCCTTGGTTGCCTCCAAGCTCTAAGGACTCGATTCTTAGAATGAGCACAGTGAACCAAGCTGTGATTGCCTGCGGTAGCACCACAGGTTAGAAAACCGGCCCATGCGCCACGCCTCATGATTACGTGGCGTGCGCTGGGCCGTTATTCGTCTATCCAGAACGCACACGGCGCCCCGAACCCGCCGTGCTAGGCGTTCACCACACTTTCTAATTGAATAGCATTAACCTTTAGCTTGAATACCTACCTTTAAGGAGAACACTATGGCTTTCAAGACTGTGGACGACTTGCTCGCAGAAGGCGTTTCCGGCCGTCACATCCTTGTTCGTTCGGACTTCAACGTTCCGCTCGATGACGAGGGAAACATCACCGACTCTGGCCGTATCACCGCCTCGTTGCCGACTATCAAGGCATTGATCGAAGGCGGAGCCAAGGTCATCCTGTCCGCGCATCTGGGTCGCCCGAAGGGCGAGGTCAACCCGAAGTACTCCCTGGCACCGGTTGCTGAGGCACTGTCTGAGGCCCTGGGCCAGTACGTTGCCCTGGCCGGCGACGTCAGCGGTGAGGATGCCCATGAGCGCGCCAACGGCCTCAATGATGGCGATGTCCTGCTGCTCGAGAATGTTCGCTTCGATCCTCGCGAAACCTCCAAGGACGAGGCCGAGCGTGGGGCCTTTGCCGATGAGCTCGTTGCACTCGCTGCGGATTATGGCGCCTTCGTTTCTGATGGCTTTGGCGTCGTCCACCGCGCACAGGCTTCGGTGTATGACGTCGCCAAGCGCCTGCCTGCCTACGCCGGCAAGCTGGTTCAGAAGGAAGTGGAGACCCTCGCAGCAGTGGCTGAGAAGCCTGAGCACCCGTATGTTGTCGTACTCGGCGGCGCTAAGGTTTCCGACAAGCTCGGTGTGATCGAAGCCCTTGCTGGCAAGGCCGACAAGGTCATCATCGGCGGCGGCATGTGCTACACGCTCCTGGCTGCAAAGGGCTACAACGTTCAGAATTCCCTGCTGCAAGAAGACCAGATCGACAACTGCAAGGAGCTGCTCGAGCGCTTCGGCGACAAGATCGTCCTGCCGGTCGACCTCGTTGCTGCAACCGAGTTCAACGCTGACGCAGAGAACAAGGTCGTTGCACTCGACGGAATTCCGGAGGGCTGGATGTCCCTCGATATTGGACCGGAGTCTGTAAAGAAGTTCGACGAGGTCATCGCTTCCTCCAAGACCGTCTTCTGGAACGGCCCGATGGGCGTGTTCGAGATGGAGGCCTTCTCCAAGGGCACCGCAGGTGTCGCTCAGTCCATCATCGACGCCACCGCGAAGAACGGCTCCTTCACCGTCGTTGGCGGTGGCGACTCCGCAGCCTCCGTCCGCCTCCTCGGCCTCGACGAAGAAGGCTTCTCCCACATTTCCACGGGCGGCGGCGCTTCCTTGGAGTTCCTGGAGGGCAAGGAGCTGCCGGGCGTTAAGGTCCTGGAATCCTAGTCATATACACCGTCAACACAGTCTGATCTAGAAAGGCTAATCATGGCACGTACCCCGCTAATTGCTGGTAACTGGAAGATGAACCTCGACCACAAGGAAGCCATCAGCTCCCTGCAGAAGTTCGCCTTCTCCCTGCCGAAGGACTACTACGAAAAGGTCGACGTGGCCTTCATGGTCCCGTTCACTGATATCCGCACTGTGCAAACGCTTGTCGACGGCGACGACCTCCAGTTCACCTATGGCGCACAGGATATTTCCAAGCACGAGTCTGGCGCCTACACCGGTGAAGTATCCGGCAAGATGCTGTCCGCCTTGGACTGCTCGTGGGCAGTCGTAGGCCACTCCGAGCGCCGTCAGTACCATGGCGAGACCGACCAGCTCGTTGCGGAAAAGGCTGCAGCGGCGCTGGCCAACGGAATCAGCCCGATTGTGTGCGTCGGCGAACCCCTCAACGTGCGCGAGGCTGGCACTCACGTCGATTACGTGGTTACCCAGACGCGCAACTCCCTGCAGGGGCTTTCCGCAGAGGATCTTGCTAAAACCGTCATCGCATACGAGCCCGTGTGGGCAATCGGCACCGGTAAGGTTGCCTCCGCTGATGACGCACAGGAAGTGTGCGCCGCTATCCGTGAGCTCGTTCGCGAGCTGGGTGGCGATGAAGTGGCCGAAGGCATCCGCATTCTCTACGGCGGTTCCGTCAAGGTCGACTCCATCGCAGAGATCGTGGGCAAGCCTGATGTAGACGGCGGCCTCGTCGGCGGTGCATCCCTGAAGGGCGAGGAGTTTGCCAAGTTGGCGGCTAACGCTGCACAGGGCGCTTAGTTCTTCCAGCTGATCGCATCTGCACCACTCTGTCGTGGCGGGTCGGAATGGTTTCTGGCCCGCCACGTGGTGTATCATCAAGGTTTATTGCGCCCGTTCGCTGGCGCCCCTTTTCCAGCGTGAAAGTGATGCACACCTTCACGCGCCACACTAACCGTTTGAACGCGTACAACAAGGAACTATTTCATGATCTTGGCACTGGAAATCATCCTCGTGATTGCCGCAATCTTGATGTCTATCTTCGTGCTGCTGCACAAAGGTAAGGGCGGCGGCCTGTCCAGCCTCTTTGGCGGCGGCGTACAGTCCAACCTGTCTGGTTCCACCGTGGTGGAAAAGAACCTCGACCGCTATACCGTGGTCATGGTGGTCATCTGGCTCGCCTGCATCGTAGCTCTGAACCTGCTGCAGGCTTATAGCTAAAGGCAGCTGACGAGCCTCCGGCTCCGGACACGATTAACGCTGCGTGCCTCCTCACGTCGAGGGGGACACGCGGCGTTATAGGTTTTCTCGGGTTGCGTGCACGCGTTGTTAGAGCTTCTGCGCGGCGTCTTCGCTCACGAAAAGCAGGGTCTCTTCCGTTCCCTGGGCGCCAGCGGCCGGCCAGTCTTCTGCAGCAGCGCCAGCAACAAGGTGTGATACCGCCTCGGCTTTTTCTTCTCCGGAAACAAGGAACCAAATGCGCTGAGAGCGGTTGATCGCGGGATAGGTTAGCGTGACACGCTCCGAAGGCGGCTTCGGGGAATCGTGGACTGCGAATGCATAGTCCGAGTCCTCGTAGACTGCCTCCGAATGCGGGAAGAGGGAATTGATATGGCCTTCGTGTCCCATGCCGAGGAGATGCAGATCAAACCCCTCAGGTGCGAATTCACGAATCTCGCCTTCATAAGCCTGGGCGGCGTGTTCCATGGACACGGCGCCCAAGTCATAGCCGTGGATATGGCGCTCGGGAACGCCGACCTGGCTCAGGAGTGCTTCGCGGGCTTGGCCCTCGTTGGAATCAGGATCACTGACCGGCACGTTGCGCTCGTCGCCGAAGAAGACATGGACTCGCGTCCAGTCCACCGAGAGGGCAGGGAAGTCGGTTCCTTGCTGCTGGGCGGCGTGAGCAAGGCGAGCCAATTCGCGCAAGACACCAATGCCTGCACCGCCACCGGTGAGGACTACGCGGGCTACTCCGTCTTTGTGAAGGCCTCCGCCCGGGGCTTGAACCGCCGCAACCGTCTCAATGAAGGCGAGTGCGGCGGAGGATATGAGCTCATCGATGTCGCTAACGCGGCGAAGCGTGACCATAGTGCAGAAAGATCCTTGTGAATGCTGTGTCTAGGGGGTCTAGGGGTCTAGGTGAAAAAGAAAAGTCTACGACTACACACTGTAGTCCACTCGAGCTAAAGCGCGGAGAGAATGGGCGTATGTCTTATCTGCGTCGAGGTGGCGGAGTTCCTCTGAGAGTACTTCCGCTTCGGAACGTACGGTGAGGCTTACGAGGGACTCTGGGGAGCCGGGAACGCTGACCCTGACCGTCTCGGAATCGACAACGGTCACACTGACATCTGCAGTGGGGCGGCGGAAGACTACCGAGGAGATCGGGAAAGGACCCGCCGTGCAGTCCGAGACGGTGCGGGTGACGGGGACGGAGAGGGCGTCGAGAAGCCAGCCAGCTGCAAAGTCGACTGCAGCGTGGTGCTCAGCACCAGAAATTTCGACGGAAGTGACCGGCTCATGGGGGTGACGGTCAAGCGCCGAGGCTACGATGCCTCGCCACAGGGTAATAGCGCCCCACGACATGTCGGAATCACCAGGCGTGTAGCCCGAAGACAACACGTGCAGGTCATACTGGTCAACGCCGCTGCCGAAAGCCACGTTCGTAATGCGGCGTTGGGCGAGTGCGCCGATGGGCACCGCGGCTGGTGACGGCGGGCACGCGGTGGGCCACCATGCCACGATTGGGGTATCGGGAAGAAGAAGGGGAGTAACCACGGACTCCGCTTGGTCCGCTAGCGCGCCGTGCAGGTGCATCACGACGATTTCGGAAGCGCCCGCTTCGCCGCCCACGCGCAGCTCGGCGTCGAGCCGCGTCTCTTCCTCCAAGGAACCTGTGGCAATCACGATGACGCGAGAAGGGTGCTCGTGGGAGGCATCACGAACCGAGGCGAGAAGGTTGTCTAGGTCATCGCCCTCCTCAGTCATGACGATGAGGGTGAGGACGCGGCCTGTCGTGAGCGTGTAATGCTCCTGCATTTCCACGAGCTTCTTGGAGATCTTGCGCGTAGTCGTATCGGGCAAGGGGATAATCATTAAGCCATTCCTCCTAGGGACCTACGGACGACGCCAGGAATGTCCCCGGCGGCGCAGCATTTTATCGGCAGACTCCGGTCCCCACGTGCCGGCGCGGTATTGCTCCGGCTGACCAATGTTGGACCAGTATTCAATGATGGGATCGAGGATGGACCAAGACAACTCAACCTCTTCATTGGTGGGGAAGAGGGAAGACTCGTCAAGGAGGGCGTCGAGAATCAGGCGCTCATAGGCCTCGGGAGATTCCTCCGTAAAGGCCTCGGCATACGCGAAGTCCATGTTGACATCACGGACCTCCATCGTGGATCCGGGGACTTTGGAACCAAAGCGCATGGTGACGCCCTCATCTGGCTGAACGCGGATCACCACGGCATTCTGGCCTAGAGCCTCAGCTTGGCCTTGATCAAAAGGCTGGTGGGGTGCTGTCTTAAACACGAGCGCAATTTCAGTCACACGGCGGCCTAGGCGTTTGCCAGTGCGCAGGTAGAAAGGAACGCCCGCCCAGCGGCGGGAATTGACCTCAAGAGTGCAGGCTGCATAGGTTTCCGTCGTGGATTCCGGATCAAAACCCTCTTCCTCCCGGAGGCCTTTGACATATTGCGATCCCTGCCAGCCGGCGGAGTATTGGCCACGCGCAGTGGTCTTGTTCAGCGGATGCACGGCGTTGGTGGCTCGCAGCACCTTAATCTTTTCCGCCTGAAGAGCCTCGGGGTCGAAGGAGGAGGGCTCCTCCATTGCTACGAGAGCAAGCAATTGGAGGAGGTGGTTTTGGATGACGTCGCGCGCGGCGCCGATGCCGTCATAATAGCCGGCACGCCCGCCCAGCCCGATGTCCTCAGCCATCGTGATCTGCACGTGATCGATGTAATGCGCATTCCACATTGGCTCGAAAATCTGGTTGGCAAAGCGCAGGGCCATGATGTTTTGGACCGTTTCCTTGCCCAGGTAATGGTCGATGCGGAAAACCGAGGACTCAGGGAAGACGGCGTTGACAATCTCGTTGAGCTCGCGCGCGGAAGCCTGATCGTGTCCGAATGGCTTTTCAATGATGACGCGGCGCCAGGAATTATCCGTGCTATCGGCCATACCGACGCGCTCAAGCTGGTGGCAAATATCGGAGAAAAACTCCGGCGGTACCGAAAGATAGTAGGCCCAGTTTCCACCCGTGCCGCGGGAGTCATTGAGCTCCGCCAGCCGCGCAGAAAGCTTGTCAAAGCCGGCGTCATCGAAGTTGCCCTGCACAAACTCGATTCCCTTGGCAAGGTGCTCCCACACATGCTGGTTGAAGGTGGTTCGCGCACCTGCTTCGGCGGCCTCGCGGACATAGTCACAGAATGCCTGCTTGTCCCAGTCGCGACGGCCGTAGCCGACCAAAGTGAAGCCTGCCGGAAGCAATCCGCGGTTGGCCAAGTCGTAGATGGCGGGGAGGAGCTTCTTGCGCGCCAAGTCACCCGTGACGCCGAAAATCACCATGCCAGAGGGGCCGGCGATGCGTGGCAGGCGCTTATCCTTCGAGTTGCGCAACGGGTTGACCCACGCGCTGCTAGTGCTCACTAAGTGTCCTTTCGGTCTGTGTGAGGTAAGTCCAACAGCCCAGCATAGCGACACGCGCCCCGCCGACCATAGTTGCATGGCCATTTGCGGTGCGCGCGGCGATTGTAGGCGGTCAAGAATTCACGTTCGATTAGGAGAGGCGATCAGTCATGGAGGCAAGCAATTCCTCCCAGGCGTTGACGAACTTGTCGACGCCCTCCTTCTCCAGCACAGCAAAAACATCGTCGAAGTCGATGCCGACTGCCTTCAGTTGTGACCACACGTTCTCTGCCTGCTCAGCAGAGTCACTGAGAGCGTCGCCGTGCAGGTTGCCCTGTTCGAGAACGGCATCGATGGTTTTCTCCGGCATTGTGTTGACGGTATCTGGGCCAGCTAGCTCGGAGACGTACAGCGTGGCGGGGTAGTCGGGGTTCTTGACGCCCGTCGACGCCCACAGGGGGCGCTGCGGGTGTGCACCAGACGACAGGTGTGCGCCTGGCTCCTTGAATTCCTTGAGGAACAGGGCATAGGCACGCTGGGCGTTGGCAACCCCGGCCTTTCCACGCAGTGCGAGGGCCTCCTCAGTGCCGATCAGCTCGAGGCGCTTGTCCACTTCGGTATCCAGGCGGGAGACGAAGAAGGATGCCACGGAATGAATCGTGGAGACGTCCTTGCCAGCCTCGGCAGCGCGCTTGATTCCCTCCTTGTACGCAGCGATGACGTGGGCATAACGCTCTACGGAGAAGATTAGGGTGACGTTGACGGAGATACCTTCCGCAAGCGCCTCGGTGATGGCTGGTAGGGAGCCTTCCGTAGCCGGAATCTTGATCATGAGGTTGGGGCGGTCAACCTTGGCCCACAATTCGCGCGCCTGCTTCAAGGTTGCGTCTGCATCGGCGGAGATGCGTGGGTCAACCTCGATGGAGACGCGGCCGTCGCGCCCGCCCGACTTCTCGTAAATCTCAGTGAAGATATCGCATGCGTTGCGGACGTCGTCGATTGCCAGCGAGTACACCGCCTCATCTGCGGCAGCGGACTTTTCCTTCAGCGCTGCGATGTCGGCGTCATAGGAGGTGCCGGAGGACATTGCCGCGGCAAAGATGGCTGGGTTCGTGGTGACGCCCACGATGGACTTGGTGTCCAAGAGCTCACGAAGATTGCCGGAGTCTAGGCGCTCGCGGGAAAGATCGTCGAGCCAGGTCGACGTCCCGAGGCGAGCCAATTCATCAATATGCGTCATGGTGTTGTGCAGATCCTTTCGTGGTGAGAACTCGGAACGGGAAACTAGCTTTCCTTGGCAGCGTTCAGTGATTCCCGGGCGGCGTCGGCAACAGCGTCGGCGGTGAAGCCGAACTTCTCAAAGAGCTCCGCCGCCGGTGCGGAGGCACCGAAGTGTTCCAGGGATACAGTGCGGCCGAAGGTACCGGTGTACTTGTGCCACGGCATCGAGATGCCAGCCTCCACGGAGACGCGAGCGCGGACCGAGGAGGGAAGGACAGATTCGCGGTAGGAGGCGTCCTGCTCGTCGAACCACTCCAGGCACGGAGCGGAGACAACGCGCGTTGCCGTGCCTTCAGCCTCGAGCTGCTTGGCGGCTTCTACCGCGAGCTGAACCTCGGAACCGGTGGCGAGGAGAATGACGTCCGGGGTTTCCTTCGATGCTTCAACGAGGACGTAGGCGCCGCGGCGAACACCTTCGGCGGCCTTCTCCTTGGTGCCCTCGAGCACGGGCAGGTTCTGTCGGGACAGCGCCAAACCCTTCGGCGCTGCCTTGTATTCCATCGCCGCGGCCCATGCCTGGGCAGTTTCGTTGGCATCTGCCGGACGGATGACGGAGAGATTCGGGATGGCACGCAGTGCTGCGAGGGTTTCTACCGGCTGGTGGGTCGGGCCGTCCTCACCCAGACCAATCGAGTCGTGGGTCCACACGTAGTAGGTATCAGTAGACATGAGCGCACCGAGGCGCACAGCCGGGTACTGGTACTCGGAGAAGATGAGGAAGGTACCGCCGTAAACGCGGGTATTACCGTGCAGCGCGATGCCGTTCATGATTGCGGACATGGCGTGCTCACGAATACCGAAGTGCAGGTTGCGGCCGTAAGGCGTGGCCGTCCAGGCACCCGTGGTGATGGACTCCGGGCCGAAGGAATCCGCGCCCTTGATGACAGTGTTGTTGGAACCCGCCAGGTCGGCGGAGCCGCCCCACATCTCCGGCAGGGAGGCTGCGAGCGCTTGGATGGCGGCCTCAGAGGCCTTGCGCGTGGCCAGAGATTCGCCTGCCTCCCAGGTGGGAAGGTCAGCGGCGAAGTCAGCCGGAAGTTCCCGGGCCTGGAGGCGGTCGAAGAGCTTCTTTTCCTCCGGGTGGGCCGCAGCCCATGCGTCGAACTTCTCCTGCCATTCGGCGTGCTTTTGTGCACCGCGGGCAGTCAGCTCGCGGGTGTGAGCGAGGACTTCCTCGTCGATGTGGAAGGACTGTGTGGGATCGAAGCCGAGGACTTCCTTGGTGGCGGCGACCTCATCCTCACCGAGGGCGGCGCCGTGGACGCCACCGGTGTTCATCTTGTTCGGTGCCGGGTAGCCGATGACCGTCTTCACACGGATGAAGGAAGGCCGGGAGGTCTCGGCGCGGGCAGCAGCAGCGGCTGCCTCGATGGCTTCAACGTCCTCGCCGGATTCGACGGTCTGCACATGCCAGCCGTAGGCCTCGTAGCGCTTGGCCACATCCTCATTGAAGGCAATGTTGGTGTCGTCCTCAATGGAGATGCGGTTGTCATCCCAGAAGACGATGAGGTTGCCGAGCTTTTGAGTGCCTGCCAAGGACGAAGCCTCAGCAGTCACGCCCTCTTGAAGGTCTCCGTCCGAGGCGATGACGTAGATGAAGTGATCGAAGGGAGACTCGCCCGCTGGGGCGGAAGCGTCGAACAATCCGCGCTCCTTGCGCGCTGCCATTGCCATACCAACCGCGGAGGCCAGGCCCTGGCCCAGCGGGCCGGTGGTGATTTCTACGCCGTCAGTGTGGTGCACCTCCGGGTGGCCGGGCGTCTTGGAACCCCAGGTGCGCAAGGACTTCAGGTCCTCCATCTCGAGGCTGAAGCCACCGAGGAAGAGCTGAATGTATTGCGTCAGGGACGAGTGTCCGACGGAAAGGACGAAGCGGTCGCGCCCGGCCCAGTGGACGTCTGCTGGATCGTGGTTTAGCACGCGTTGGTAGAGCGTGTAGGCCAACGGGGCCAGGGACATAGCGGTACCCGGGTGGCCGGAGCCGCAGTTCTGGACTGCGTCGGCAGCGAGCACGCGAACAGTATCCACAGCGCGGGTATCGAGGTCACTCCAGTCCGAAGGGTAGCGGCGCTGGACCATAGCCTGCAGTTCCGGGGACAACTTATCGTGCGACACGGCGAAAACCTCACTTCGCTTCTGGAAACAGATATACCGTTTATCAGTGTAAAGGTTTTTCGATCCTCGGCGGGGGATTATAGAAACCAGGTTTCGGACGGTAATCTGGCATGGTTGACGCCGTTGCTCCCTGCTATCGGCCAGTGGCCGGCGAGTTTTCTCCGGAGAATGATCTGGATTCTCGCCACGAGGTTTTCAGGATGTGTTCTAGACGTCCTTGGGAACTTTCTAGCACGAGCAGACGACCACTACTTCAGATCAATAAGCCATTCACCCACGTGCCGGATTTACGGAGGACTGTTCCTTGGAGACTATCAAGGCCTATTTTGCGCTAACGAAACCGAGGATCATTGAGCTCCTCCTCGTGGCAGCAATCCCGGCTATGCTCCAGGCCCAGCGTGGATTCGAGGCGGTGTCGTCGAATTTCTGGCTCATCTTATCCACCATCTTTGGTGGCTGGATGGGTGCCGCAGCAGCCCACACGTTCAACAACGTTGTGGACTATGAAATCGATCAGAAGATGCAACGCACGCGCGCTCGTCCGCTGGTGCGCAAGACCATTTCGCGCCGTAATGCCGCCGCCTTTGCCTGGGGCATGCTCGCGCTGTCCGTCTTTTGGTTGGGCGTGCTGGCGCATTCTTGGCTGGCCGCGTTCTTCGTGCTGTTGACCAACTTTTTCTACGTCATCGTCTACACGAAGTTTCTCAAGATGCGGAATTCCCAGAACATCGTGTGGGGCGGTCTCGCTGGCTGTATGCCCGCCATGGTGGGCTGGGCAGTGATTCGGGATAACGCGCCCGCGGGGGAGCCCGATAAGTGGTGGCAGGCCGTGGTGTTGTTCCTCATCATTTTCTTCTGGACCCCACCACACACGTGGGCACTCGCAATGAAGTACAAAGAGGACTACCGCAAGGCTGGGGTACCGATGTTGCCCGTTGTTGCCGGAGAAGTGGAAGTAACTCGCCAAATCGTTTGGTACACAATCGGAACGGTCATCGTAACCTTCCTCATCATCCCGGCCGCTTCGTGGATCTATCTGGTGGCCGCGGTGGCTTCCGGTGCGGTCTTCCTGTGGATGGCCATCAGCCTGCACCAAGGAGTAAAGAAGGGCGCAAAGGTCAAGCCCATGCGCCTGTTTATCTACTCCAACAACTATCTGTCAGTTCTTTTCATCGGCCTGTCCATCGACGCCATCGTGGGTTGGGAGCCCATCGGGCGCATGCTGGGTTGGTCAGCCACGCTCTTTTAATTAGCTAGTGTTTATCTAGCTATTCTTCCTCCCGCACGCGCAAAACAATTGAGCCGGTGGTCTTGCGCTCTTGGAGGTCGCGGTGGGCCTGAGCGGCTTCTGCAAGCGGGTATTCTGCAGATACGCGGAAGTCAAGCTCGCCGTCGATAACCGCCTGCACCACGGCCTGAGCGCGCATCTGGAACTCGCCTTCTTGGGAGGTCCAGGCGCCGAGTGAGGGGCGGGTGAGGAAGATGGAGCCGTGCTTATTCAGCAGCTGCGGATCCATGGGCGGGACTGGTCCCGATGCGGCGCCGAAGAGCGCCACAGTACCGCGCGGGCGCACGACTTCGAGGGACTCGCCGAAGGTCGCCTTGCCGACGCCGTCGTAAACCACGTCGACCCCACGCCCACCGTTGTGGCGGCGTACCTGTTCGGCTAGGCCACTGCTGTAGCGGAAGACACAGTCAGCACCTGCGTTATAGGCCAGTTCTTCTTTCTCGTCCGTGGAGACCACTGAGTAAACGGTGGCGCCGAGGGACTTGGCCATCTGCGTAAGGACTAGGCCGACGCCGCCCGCACCGGCGGTAATGAGGCACGATGCGCCTTCCCCAAGCTGATATACACCGTGAGTGAGGTAGTGTGCCGTCATGCCTTGGAGGAGCATGGACCCTGCGACGGCGGACGGGATCTCATCCGGGACGGCCACCACGCGGTCGCGCGGCACACAGACTTGCTCGGCATAGGAACCGAATGCGTGATCCCAGGCAACCATCGTGCCCGGGGCGATCTCCCCCTGGGGATCGTGCACAACCCGGCCGGTGCCTTCGAGGCCGAGGATGAAAGGCACAGAGGCGTTGTAGATGCCTTCGCGGTAGTAGGTGTCGATGTAGTTGACGCCGGCCACGGAGACGTCGACAAGCAACTGCTCCTGCGATGGCGTGGGGGAATCTACCTCGGCGTAGGTGAGGACCTCAGGCCCTCCGGTCGTGGTCACCTGAATAGCATGCATGGTGTCTAGGCTAAACGACACCCCGGCCCCCGCGCAGCAAAAGCGCCGCCTTCCTCCTAGCGTGGTGGGGAAGACGGCGCTGTGAGCACCTACCGGGTTGTCCTAGCTTTGGGTTGCGGAGTTGCTTTCGACACCAGGTTGAGTAGCGCTGGAAGAAGCAGCTTCAGTGGTGCGGACGCGGCGCAGTCCATGCGCCCACAGTAGGGCGGTGAAGGCCGTAACCACCGAGGACATCCCAACGTGGAAGGGGACTGTCCAGCGTGGAATGTGCAGGTAGAACTGCGTTACGCCAAGAGCCCATTGGATGACGATGCAGGCAATGAGCACCCAGCCGGCCTTCCTGGCCGCCTTGGGTGCACCAGTGCGGTGAAGGAGGAAGACCACAATGAGGGTCAGTGCCAAGTAAACGTACATGCAGATAGCGTGGATGACGGCCATGCCATAGGTATCGACACCGAGGCGCCCCTCCATGCCCACGCCAGCGTCGCCGGAGTGTGTTCCAGAGCCGGTGACAAAGGTACCGGTGAGAAGCACGATGGAGAGCGCTACCGCAGCAACGACCGCGAGCGTGCGCACGGCGGCGGGGAAGAGGCGAGTAGGGGTTCCGTCATCGGGTTCGTTGATGCGGGAGAACAGCATGGCCGCAATCCACACCAGGGCCATAGAGGGGAGGAAGTGAATTGCCACACTCCACCAAGAAAGCTTCAGCACGACCGACAGGGCACCAATGAGTGCCTGCACGAAGATACCTGCGAGCCCCGCCCAGGCATAGACCTTGAGCTCCTTGCGGCGCTGCGCCTTGTGAACGGCCACAATGCTGGCGATGGCCGCCGCCGCCACAACAAAGGTCAGCAGGCGGTTACCAAACTCAATGGCCTGGTGCAGCATGGGGGCCGCGCCCTGGATAGGAACGAGGGAGCCGGGGTGGCAGTTGGGCCACGTCACGCAACCAAGGCCGGAACCGGTCACGCGGACGATGGAACCCGATACTGTAATGCCAGCCTGACAGATTAAGAGGACGAGTGCGATAATGCGCTGTGTCTTCAGCGAGGGGCCTGCAGGACTTGTAGCAGGCGCAGGGGTGCGTTGAGAAGAAATGTTGGCAGTACTCACGGGTACTCAGCCTACCGTTCGGCACCGCTTCGAAACCAAAATCAGTATGTGCGTCACGCCGTGCAAGGGAGAAGAATCACTTTTAGCCCTCGAAGCGGAACCAACGCACCGCTGCAAACGACGCTACCGCTGACCACCCGATGAGGACGAGGATCTCAAAGACAGGGAATGCTCCTTTAAGAGCGATGTCGAGCCCACCGGCCATCGCCACAGTGGGCACGAGCGTGAGCACTCCATTATCGCCCAGACCCTGGGAATACATCACCCAGCCGACGGTACCGAGCAGAATGAACCAAATGAGGTTGGACACCGCCAGGACAGCCTCTGAACTGAGGGTCCCGCCGAGCAGCAAGCCGAGCGCTGTAAATGTGGCGACACCAAACGCCAACACCACCACACCGATGGCGGCACCGCCGGCAGTAATATGCAGCCCGAGGATGGCAGCTGCTGTGCCCAGTACAAGGACTTGAAGTACCACCATTGAAAGAACGCCAAGGATCTTTCCCACCACGATGGCCCAAGCCGGAACTCCTGATGCGCCCGTTCGTTTGAGCGCGCCATAGCGACGGTCGAAAGCCAGAGAAATAGCTTGGCCGGTAAACCCAGAGGATGTAGCGCCGACGGCTAGGACCATGGGGAAGATCTCCTCTACGCCGTGGCCCGTACTGTCCTGCATCTTGGCGGCGCCGATCAGGATAGCGAGCGGAATGATGATGCTCAGTAGCTGTTGCTCGCCGTGCCGCAGCATCAGCTTTGACTCGATTGCCCCTTGGGCACGGGCCATGGCGGCAACGCCAACGCGCTGCGGATTCGGGCTGAATGTGCCGGGTGCGAAGGTGCTCATGGAGCTTCTCCTTGATCAAACAAAGTGGTAGGTGTCAGATGCGGGCTAACTGCGCATCTCGCGGCCAGTGAGATCTAGGAAGACCTCTTCGAGGTTACGGTGCGAGGTTTGCAGGTTGCGGAGGACAATGTTGTGCGCGGCTAAGAACGTGGCGAGCGCTGCGATGACCTCTGGGCTGACCGAAGAGGTAAGGCGGTAGTGGAGGGGGCGGGTAGCGTCGGCGGAGATGCCTGCCTTACGCAGCGCCTCAAGGTCCACTGGAGTCGCGGTCTCAAAACTCACCTGTGGGATATCAGCGGAACTCGTCAGCGACGCTGCGGTGCCGCTGGCGACGAGCTGGCCGTGATCAATAATGACCACGCGGTCGCTGAGTGCTTCCGCTTCATCCATGAGGTGCGTGGTGAGGATGACTGTCACGCCATCTGCACGCAACGCACGGATGAGATCCCACACGGCAAGGCGCGATTGCGCGTCCATACCTGCCGTGGGTTCATCGAGGAAGACCAATTCTGGACGTCCAATGATGGCCAAGGCGAGAGAAAGCCGCTGTTGCTGCCCGCCCGACAAACGGCGGTAACTATTCTTTTCCACCGCGCGCAGCCCTAGGGTATCCAGTAGCCATTCCGGGTCTAAGGGATTGTCGTTATAGGAGGCGCTAAGTTGCAGCATCTCCTTAACCTTGATTCCGGAATAAGAACCTCCGCCCTGCAGCATGATGCCAATGCGGGCGCGCACCGCGTCAGGGTTGCGTGCAGGGTCAAGCCCCAGAACCTCAATGTGACCGGAGGTGGGTTTCTTAAATCCTTCACACATCTCGATGGTGGTTGTCTTGCCCGCACCATTGGGGCCAAGCAGACATAGAATCTCGCCGTAATTAGCGCGGAAACTCAGCCCATTAACCGCGTTGACGTCGCCATAGGTCTTTTTGACGTTTTCTAGGATGAGAGCCGATCTAGTCACGGGCAGTTAGTTTAAGACACGCACGCCCGCTCGGCGCAACGCAACCCACCCCGCAGCGATCAGTGCTACGAACGTCACCACAGCGGCTAGGTAGATAACGAAGACCGTGCCTGGGGGCAGGCCTAGCCCGCGCGGTAGGACGATGAAGCTCATCAACCCGGAGTAAATCATTACCGCCATACGGAAGAAACGCCGGTTTGCCCATGCCGCGAGCGGCAGCACGGCCCACAGGATGTACCAAGGCTGGACGACGGGGAAGAAAACCACGAGCGCGAAGGTGGACACACCGAGTCCGCCCACCGGGTGGATGGCTCCGCGGAAGGTCGCATACAGCATGCGGAGCATAAAACCGGCGGCAATGATGACGCCGACAGTGCGGGTGACGCTGAGAATGGCCTCGGTGTGATCGCCCAAACCCAACAGCATCCCGAGGAAGCCGGCGCCGACGCCCACGGAGGTTGTCGCAGAGAGCCAGGAACGGATCGTAGCCGCGCCGCCTTGACCAAAGATCCATCCAATATCGATACCCGTGATTATCGTGACTGCCGCAATAGAGACGGCGAGCAGAAGCAGCTGGGCGAGACCGGCGCCAAGGACCGCCCGGACGGCGGGCACACCGTGCTTGTCAACGAGCCCGCGAGCAGCCGCCATACCGACAAACCCAAGTCCAATAAAGCCGGTAACTTTCACCATGCCGGCGCACGAAATGAGGACGCCAGACGCGATGAACAGTGCCCATACCCGCCAACGGGCGGCGTGGGAATCGTTGACAGCCCGAAGGCCCAATTCCACTCCGACGAGAGCCAGCCCTAGCATGAAGGATTCATTGTGAATGCCTCCTACCAGGTGAAGGATGGTCAAGGGGTTGAGGATGCCGAGCCAGAGTGCGGCCTCCGGCGCCACCCGGCAGCGGGCGGCAAGACGCGAAATGGCCCAGCCAGCAGCGATAATGCCGACGAGGGAAAACACTCGGTGCAGGACTACACCCCAGATGATGGAGTCGTGGGTGAGCCAGCTGACCAATGCGGCCAGTCCTAACGCCACAGGGCCATACGGGGAGGGGGAGTTTGCCCAGATGAATGGGACGGAACGGGCAAGGTCGTTATCGGCACCCAGCAGTTCGACGGGGCCTGCGGAATAGGGATCGAGGCCTTGCAGCACGATGGATCCGTTGGCCAGGTAGGAGTAGATGTCTTGGGTGAAAAGGGGAGCGGTGACCAGTAGTGGAAGTACCCATCCCAGCCAGGTTCGCCACATCTGGCTTTGCGTCAGCACTCGTGGGGAGTGGCTAAACCTCGTATCTTCCCCGTCGCCCGTTAGCTTTGGATTGTGCTCGGCCTTGCGCAGGCGCAGTGGTGCTCCCACGAGTGGGGCCATACAAATCCACGCGGTCACCATGAAACCGACACCGATAAACACGATGGCGGAGGAAGACTGCAGCATTCGTGACATGAGTGAACCGAAAGGTAAGGACTCATACGGGTTTCCCACCACTGGGAGCGCGCCGGCGCCCAGGCCGCCGAGTGCAATGAGCAATGCGCCGATCGTGCCGAGCCAGCGAAGCGTGAACAGTGTACGCAGCTGGGAGATGGTGCGGCGGTGGGCGTCGCCAAGCGCGGCGTGATCTGCGCCCTCGGCGGAGTCGGGGAAGTCTTGGTGAAGGAGCGCGGAACGGGAACCAGGAACACCCATGCGGGGAAGCTCATCGCGCACGCCCCAGATGACGCGGGGCAGTCGCCCCGATCGGGTGTAGTCGCGTTCCATATTCATGACTGTCTACCTTAGCGGCTCAGTGGTGAGCGGGAACTAGCTGCCCGCGACACGAAGGAAAGAGTGGAAATTGGGAATGAATTAAGGAACACTAGTGTTGTCTAAACAGGGAATGATTCACTCAAGGAGGTGTGCACCGTGACGAAGGAGTTACCCAGGGAGACTCGCTCGACCGAGGGCGATACTCGCCGCCACGTCATGTTGTTGCTTCTCAAGGACGGCCCGGTGACGGCGTCGTACTTAGGTGAACGCCTAGGTCTCTCTGCAGCCGGCATACGCCGGCACTTAGACATTTTGGTGGAGGAAGGACTCACCGAGGTTGTACACCGCCGCCCAGCAGCCCGCCCCGGGCAGTCGGCAGGCCGTGGTCGCCCCGCCAAGCACTTCCGCCTCACGGATCAAGGCCGTGCCCAATTCGGGCACGCCTATGACCAACTGGCGGCGGAAGCACTCACCGCGTTGCGCGAAGCGGGAGGGCCCGAGGCGGTCCGGCGCTTTGCCAAGGCCCGCTTCGAGCGGCTCGTGGAAGACGTGACCCCTTTGGTAGAGGAGGAAGAATCCGTACCTGAGGTGGCACGCCAGCTGGCCGCTGTGCTTGATGCACACGGCTACGCGGCCACGGTGACATCGGTGGGAAATGGAGTGCAGATTTGCCAGCACCATTGCCCGGTGGCCCATGTGGCTGCTGAGCATCCGGAGTTGTGTGAAGCTGAACAAGAAGTTTTCTCCGCGCTATTAGGCAAACATGTGCAGCCCTTGGCCTCCATCGCGGATGGCCACGGAATCTGCACCACGAATATCCCCTTAAAACCTGTCCCGCCGTCTGCGGTGGAACGGGAAAAAGACTAATCAACATAGAAAGGAGCGGGCTTTGACACAGGCACAACCAGCACCAGGGCTTGAGACCAAGATGAGCGATGATGAGATCATCTCCTCCATCGGTGGATATGACTACGGCTGGCACGATTCGGACGCGGCCGGCCAGGCAGCACACCGAGGGTTGAGCGAAGACGTCGTCCGCGATATCTCGGAGAAGAAGAACGAGCCGGAATGGATGCTTGAGTCTCGACTCAAGGCACTGCGCGTTTTCAACAAGAAGCCGGTGCCCACGTGGGGTCCGGATCTGTCCGACATCGACTTTGACAACATTAAGTACTTTGTCCGCTCCACTGAGAAGCAGGCCCAAACCTGGGATGACCTGCCGTCAGATATTAAGGAGACCTACGACAAGCTGGGTATCCCGGATGCCGAGAAGAAGCGTCTAGTCTCCGGTGTTGCCGCCCAGTACGAGTCTGAGGTGGTCTACCACAAGATTCGTGAGGACCTCGAAGCCCAGGGCGTTATCTTCGTCGATACCGATACCGCTGTGCGCGAGTACCCGGAGATCCTCCAGGAGTACTTCGGCACGGTCATCCCGGCCGGTGACAATAAGTTCTCCGCGCTGAACAATGCCTGCTGGTCTGGTGGCTCCTTCGTCTATGTGCCGAAGGGCGTCCACGTGGACATCCCGTTGCAGGCTTACTTCCGCATCAACACGGAGAACATGGGCCAGTTCGAGCGCACCCTCATCATCGTGGAAGAGGACGCCTACGTCCACTACATCGAGGGCTGCACCGCTCCGATCTACAACTCGGACTCACTGCACACCGGTGTCATCGAGATCGTCGTGAAGAAGGGCGGCCGCTGCCGCTACACCACCATTCAGAACTGGTCCACCAACGTCTATAACTTGGTGACCCAACGCGCCAAGGTGGAAGAGGGCGGCACCATGGAATGGGTTGATGGCAACATCGGTTCCAAGGTCACCATGAAGTACCCCTCCTGCTGGCTGACCGGCGAGCACGCTAAGGGCGAGGTTCTCTCCCTGGCATTCGCGGCGGACAACCAGGTGCAGGACACCGGCTCCAAGATGGTCCACATGGCGCCGAATACCTCCTCCAACATTGTGTCCAAGTCGGTGGCTCGCAATGGTGGCCGCGCCGCTTACCGTGGTTTGGTGCAGGTCAACGCCAACGCTGCCAATTCCACGGCCAACGTCGAGTGTGACGCGCTGCTGGTGGACAATAACTCGCGTTCGGATACGTATCCGTACAACGATATCCGCAACGACCACGTCACCTTGGGCCATGAGGCGACCGTTTCGCAGGTCTCTGAGGAGCAGTTGTTCTACCTCATGTCCCGCGGTATCGCCGAGGAAGAGGCCATGGCGATGATCGTGCGCGGCTTCGTTGAACCGATTGCAAAGGAGCTCCCCATGGAATACGCATTGGAGCTCAACCGTCTTATCGAGCTGCAGATGGAAGGATCGGTGGGCTAAGTGGTAGCTTCCAACGAATTTAATCCTGCTGACGTCACCAAGGGTGACCAGTTCACGTCATTCAATGTGGAGGACTTCCCGGTCCCGCATGGCCGCGATGAGGTGTGGCGCTTTATCGCCCTGCGTAACCTGCGGGGCCTGCACAACGGTGAGTTTGCGCCGGCGACCGCACAGAAGATCGACGTCACCGCTCCGGAAGGCGTAACCTCCGAAACCGTCGCGCCTGACGACGCCCGCCTCGGCACCGCTGGCGCCCCTGCTGACCGCGTTGCCGCACAGGCCTGGACTTCCATGCCGGAAGCACAGGTTGTCACTGTGGACGCTGAGGCACAGTTGGACCAGCCGGTGGAGATCACCATTACCGGTGCTGGTGAGGGCGTGACCTCCTTTGGTGCGACCTCCATCCACGTGGGACACCACGCCGAAGCCACCATCGTGCTGAAGTACGTCGGCTCCGGCACCCACGCGGACAATGTTGAATTCGTGTTGGGCGACGGCGCCCACGTCACCGTCGTCGTTGACGCTGATTGGGAAGATGACGCCGTCCACCTGTCCCACCAGATCGCGAAGGTGGGCCGCGACGCCGTCCTGCGCCACAACACCGCCATCTTCGGCGGCGAGATTGTGCGCCTCGTTCCACGCGTGGTTTTCGACGCCCCGGGCGGCGATGCCGAACTGCTGGGCGTCTACTTCGCCGATGCCGGCCAGTACTTTGAGAACCGTCTGCTGGTGGACCACGATGTGCCGAACTGCCGCTCCCGCGTTTTCTACAAGGGCGCGCTGCAGGGCGCTACGTCCGCGCAGAAGGCCGAGGCTGGCTCCGCTTCCCGCACCCCGGAGGCCCGCACCTGCTGGGTCGGTGACGTGCTCATCCGCAAGAACGCGAACAACACGGACACCTATGAGACGAACAACAACCTGATTCTCACCGAGGGCGCACGTGCAGACGCCATCCCGAACCTGGAGATCCAGACCGGTGAGATCGTCGGCGCCGGCCATGCCGCAACTGTGGGCCGCTTCGATGACCTCGAGCTGTTCTACCTCATGTCCCGCGGCATTCCGGCCGCCGAGGCACGCCGCCTCATCATCCGCGGCTTCTTCTCCGAAGTCATCTCACGCATCCCGGTCGAGTCCCTGCGCGAGGAACTGGAATCCCGCGTCGTCGACGAGCTCGCCAAGATCAACGCTTAAAACTCCCCGAAAGCAGGTACCAACTCAATGTCTACTCTGGAAATTAAGAATCTCCACGCGCAGGTGCTCCCCAACGAGGAGGACGGCGAGCCGAAGGAGATCCTCAAGGGCGTCAACCTGACCATCAACTCCGGTGAGACCCATGCCGTCATGGGACCCAATGGCTCCGGCAAGTCCACCCTGTCCTACGTCATTGCCGGTCACCCCAAGTACGAGGTTACTGAGGGCGAGGTGCTCCTCGACGGCGAAAACATCCTCGAGATGGAAGTCGATGAGCGCGCCCGCGCTGGCCTCTTCCTCGCCATGCAGTACCCGACCGAGGTGCCGGGCGTGAAGATGTCGCAGTTCATGCGCTCTGCCGTGACCGCTATTCGTGGCGAGGCCCCGAAGCTGCGCGAGTGGAACAAGGAGCTCACGGAAGCTCGTGAGAAGCTCTCCATCGACAAGTCCTTCGCCCACCGTTCCGTGAACGAAGGTTTTTCCGGCGGTGAGAAGAAGCGCCACGAGGTCATGCAGCTGGACATCCTGAAGCCGAAGTTCGCAGTCATGGATGAGACCGACTCCGGCCTGGACGTCGACGCCCTGCGCGTGGTTTCCGAGGGGATTAACCGCTACCAGGAAGAAACCAAGGGCGGCATCCTCCTCATCACGCACTACAAGCGCATCCTTAACTACGTCGTCCCGGACTTTGTCCACGTCTTCGCAGACGGACACGTCATCAAGACCGGTGGCGCCGAGCTGGCTGATCAGCTTGAGGCGGACGGCTACGAGCAGTTCCTCAAGTAGAACTCACCAGGCTGCACACACCACAACACGCAAGAGATAAAGAACCGAGCACAAGGACCTATGTCTGAACTAGACGTTAATGCGATCAGGGAGCAATTCCCCATCCTCTCGCGCACCGTGCGCGACGGTAAACCACTGGTGTACCTGGATTCGGGTGCGACCTCGCAACGTCCCCTCCCGGTGTGGAAGGCCGAGGAGGAGTTCGTACTCGGCACCAATGCGCCGGTGCACCGCGGCTCCTACCAGTTGGCGGAGGAAGCCGATGACGCGTATGAGTCCGCCCGCCAGGCCATTGCCGCTTTCGTTGGCGCGGACCGCGATGAGATTTCCTTCACCAAGAACGCCACTGAAGCGTTGAATGAAGTTGCCTACGTGCTTAGCGACGAGCGCGCGGGTCAGCTTTATGTCGGCGAGGGCGATACCGTCGTCGTCACCGAATTGGAGCACCATGCGAACTTGGTTCCGTGGCAGGAGCTGTGTCAGCGCACTGGTGCGACGTTGAAGTGGTACTCCATGACTGAGGACGGCCGCATTGATCTCGATTCGCTCGAGCTCGATGACTCCGTCAAGGTCGTGGCTTTTACCCACCAGTCCAACGTGACGGGAGCCGTGGCCCCCGCCGAGGAACTGGTGCGCCGTGCCCGCGCTGTAGGCGCCATGGTGGTTCTGGACGCATGCCAGTCCGTTCCGCACATGCCGGTGGACTTCCACGCTCTGGACGTGGACTTCGCTGCGTTCTCTGGGCACAAGATGTGCGGCCCAACCGGCGTCGGTGTGCTCTACGGCAAGGCGGAGCTGCTAGCACAGCTGCCGCCCTTCCTTACCGGCGGTTCCATGATCGAGGTGGTCAAGATGGAAGGCTCGACCTTTGCCGAGCCGCCGACTCGCTTCGAGGCCGGAACTCAGATGACCAGCCAGGTCGTTGGTCTGGGGGCCGCGGTGAAGTTTTTGAGCGAAGTTGGCATGGAGGCCATTCACGCCCACGAGCAGAAGCTCACCGCATTGGCTTTGGACAAGCTTTCCGAGATTCCTGGTCTACGCATCATCGGCCCCGAAAACACCGAGGATCGCGGGGGAGCGGTCTCCTTCATCGTGGAGGGCATCCACCCGCATGATTTGGGCCAGGTGCTTGATGCTCATGGAGTGTCCATCCGAACTGGTCACCACTGCGCGTGGCCACTGCACCGCGCGTGCAAGGCTAATTCGACCGCACGCGCTAGCTTTTACCTGTACAACACTGAGGACGAGGTCGACGCCCTCGTAGAGGCGGTGCGGGCTGCCCGTGCTTTCTTTGGAGTGAGCGAATGAACCTAGATTCCATGTACCAGGATGTAATTCTGGACCACTATAAGAACCCGAAATTCTCCGGCCTGCGCGATGGCCAGGCTGAGGTTCACCACGTCAACCCCTCGTGCGGCGATGAGATCACGCTGCGCGTGAAGCTGTCGGCCGACGGCAAGACTGTGGAGGACGTGTCCTACGACGCTGAAGGCTGCTCCATCTCGCAGGCTTCGACCTCCGTCATGGCGGAAGAAATCGTAGGCATCCCGTTGGAGGAGGCCAACGCCAAGCTCGAGGAGTTTGACCGCATGGTGACTTCCCGCGGCGAAGTTGAGGGAGACGACGAGATCATTGGGGATGGCGTCGCTTTTGCCGGCGTGGCCAAGTTCCCTGCCCGTGTTAAGTGCGCGCTGCTGGGGTGGAAGGCCTTCCAGGCTGCCACCGCGCAGGCGCTGACTGAATTGGAGAAGTAGATGGCGGATACCACTAACGATAGCCAGCCGACCGACCCGTATCAGGACGAGAACGCCTCCTTCGCCGGGGGCGGTGTAAAGCCTGAGCAGACCGAAGAGCAGATTGCCAAGGCATTCGACATCACCGAATACCTCCGGGACGTCATCGATCCGGAGCTGGGCATCAACGTTGTTGACTTGGGCCTGGTCTACGACCTCTGGCTCGAGGACATTGACGGCAAGAACACCTGCGTCATCAACATGACGCTGACGTCCCCGGCGTGCCCGCTGACTGACGTCATCGGTGAGCAGATCGACGACGTCGTGGTGGGCAACAAGCTTGCCGACGCCGTCCAGCTCAACTGGGTGTGGATGCCGCCGTGGGGCCCGAACATGATTACCGAAGAGGGCCGCGAGATGCTCCAGGCCCTCGGCTTCGCGGTCTAATCGTTTCGCTGCCCCACAGTGGGCAAGGACGCCGGATCCAGCGCCGAGGAGATGATATCGACGGCTTCTTCTTGGGTTGCAGCGGACTGAAGGCGAACGCGGAAGTCCTCCTTCATGATTGCCCGTGCCAGCTTGGAGAGCAGCTTGAGGTGTTGCTTGCCGGCGTCGTCTGGCACGGCAATGAGGAACACCATCGTTGTGGGCTCCTCACCCTCTGCCCACGTGATTGCTTCGGGAATGCGAGCAAAAGCCAAGGTAGGAACCTTCACGCCAGCTGAACGGGCATGCGGGATCGCCACGCCATGGCCCACGCCGGTAGAGTGCTTCGACTCGCGTTCAAGAGCCGCTGTGAGTACCGCAGAAGGATCAGCAAGGCGAGGAGAAACTAGCCGCACTAGTGCTTCGATGGTTTCGTCGCGAGTACTGCCCAGACTGTGGTCGAGGCTCACCGTTTCGATAGACAGCAGTGGTTGTCCCAGATGCGAGCTTTCCGCCGCGTTTGCTGAAGCTTTGTCCGCAGCGCCCTGGTCGCTCTTGCTCTCATTCTTCTCTGTCGTTTTCTTATGCTGAGTAAGTGCGATTAATAGGAGCATGACTGATGCACAGACGACAACGCCAATAAGCAATGCCACGAAGAAGCCCGCGACGTTGTCGACAGCACCGAGCACTGCGACGATGGGGCCGCCGTGCATGACATGGTCTTTAACTCCGAATGCGCCTGCTAGGCCACCGGCAACCGCACCGCCGATGACGTTCGCCGGAATGACCTGCAGAGGGCGTGCAGCGGCAAGGGGAATTGCGCCTTCCGTAATGCCGAATAGCCCCATGAAAAGCGCGGCGATACCGGCGTCTTTTTCGGCCTTATTAAACCAGGCACGGCGGGCAAGGGTGGCAGCGCCCACCGCCAATGGCGGTACAGCGATAGCGGTAGCGGCCATTCCCATAGGGGCTGCATTACCAGCGGCAATCATGCCTCCACCAAAGAGGAACGCTGTCTTGTTGAAGGGGCCGCCCATGTCAAACGCGATCATCGCGCCGATAACGAGGCCAAGCACAACGACAGAGGAGCCTTGCATTCCTGCGAGGTACTCGGTCATGGCTTCAAATGCACCAGCTATCGGTGAGCCGACCAGGTAAATGAAGATAAGACCCACAATGAGGGTGGTGAAAATCGGGATAACGATGATCGGCCAAATCGGGGCAATGTATTTGTTCACCGGAATCTTCTTGATCCCGAGCGCCACATAGCCGGACAGGATGCCGGTGACGATACCTCCCAAGAACCCGGCACCTGCTTCAGATCCGTAGAGTGATCCAGTCGTAGCGATGAGGCCAGTAATCAGACCAGGCGCCAACCCAGGACGGTCCGCAATGCCCACCGCGATATAGCCGGAGAGAATCGGCACCATGAGCGAAAAGGCCAAACCACCCAGCTCGTTCAGCGTATTCCAGAAGGAATCCTCGGGAATTGCCAAGCCTTCGGGCGTCGGGGTTCCTCCAATTGACAGTGCTACTGCGATGAGGAGACCGCCGGTCACCACGAACGGGATCATGTGGGATACACCGTTCATCAGCGCTTTGTAGAGAGTCTGTCCCACTGCGCGCACGCCATTGGAGTTACCGGAGCTGTCCTCGCGCTGAGAACCCTTCGGCTCTTCGGCAGAAGGCTTTTCTTCCCATTTCGACGCGGACAGCGAACGGCGGAGGGGCTCCTTTGGGTGCTTAATAGCTTCATCGACGCCCGTTGCTGCCAAGCGTTTGCCGCGGAAACGATCCTTGGCAATCACAGTGTCGGCGCCAATTACGATGGCATCGGCTTCTTCGATGTCCTTAGCGCTAAAGGTGCCTTCGACACCGATTGAGCCGTGTGTCTCAACTTTGATCCGGTAACCAAGTTCCGCGGCAGCGGCCTCGAGGTTTTCTGCCGCCATGTAGGTATGCGCAATACCAGTTGGGCAGGCGGTAATCGCGAGGATTAATGGCGGTTTCGATGTGGCTGATGTACTCATGAAGTCAATGTAGGCACATCTTTCATCTTGTATAGGTCAAGCGCGCCGAATCCGGGCCACGAATTCCCAGATGACTTATCCTCCGTACCGTTAGCTTTACGTCGAGCAGCGCCCTGCCGCGGGTTCGGGTTTAACTGCCCTGGTTGCTAGACTGTTTCGACGTGATTGTGACCAATGATTTCGAGGTGCGCGTGGGCGCACGCACGCTTCTCGACGCCCCCGGCCAGCACCTCCGCGTACAGCCGGGTGACCGCATCGGGCTGGTCGGCCGCAACGGCGCAGGAAAGACCACGACGATGCGCATCTTGGCGGGGGAGACCGAGCCTTATGGCGGTTCGGTAACGCGCTCTGGCCCCATTGGTTACCTGCCGCAGGATTCTCGCGAGGGCAACATCGAACAGACCGCGCGTGAGCGCGTGCTCTCTGCCCGTGGTCTCGATGAGATCAAGCGGCGCATGGCCAAGCAGCAGGAGCTGATGGAAACGGCCGCGGACGAAAAGTTCCGCGATAAGGCCATCCGCAAGTTCTCGCGCTTGGAAGAGGAATATCATTCCCTCGGCGGCTACGAGGCGGATTCCGAGTGCGCGCAGATCTGTGACAACCTTGGCCTCCCGCAGCGCGTCTTGGATCAGCAGCTCAAGACGCTGTCCGGCGGCCAGCGCCGCCGCGTGGAGTTAGCGCAGATTCTTTTCGCGGCGTCGGCAGGCTCGGGCAAGTCCCAGACCACGCTGCTTCTCGACGAGCCTACGAACCACCTCGACGCAGATTCCATCACCTGGTTGCGCGGCTTCTTGTCCAAGCATGAGGGCGGGCTCATCATGATCTCGCACGACGTGGACCTGCTCGAGGCCGTCTGCAACAAGGTCTGGTTCCTCGACGCCGTGCGCGCCGAGGCGGATGTCTACAACATGGGCTTTAAGAAGTATCTCGATGCCCGCGCGACCGATGAGGCCCGCCGCCGCCGTGAGCGCGCCAACGCGGAGAAGAAGGCGGCCGCCCTGCACAAGCAGGCCGCAAAGCTCGGCGCTAAGGCCACGAAGGCCGCAGCAGCTAAGCAGATGCTGCACCGCGCTGAGCGCATGATGAACGAGCTCGATGACGTGCGTGTGGCTGACAAGGTTGCCCACATCAAGTTCCCGGAGCCGGCTCCCTGCGGTAAGACCCCGATGAACGCGAAGGGCCTGACCAAGATGTATGGCTCGCTCGAGGTCTTCGCGGGCGTGGACTTGGCCATTGACAAGGGCTCACGCGTCGTCGTGCTGGGCTATAACGGTGCCGGAAAGACGACCCTGCTGAAACTGCTGGCGGGCGTGGAGCGCACCGACGGTGAGGGCGGTATCGTCTCCGGCCATGGTTTGCGCATCGGCTACTTTGCCCAGGAACACGACAACATTGACCCAGACAAGACGGTATGGGAAAACACCATCGAGGCCTGCCCCGATGCAGGCCAGCAGGATTTGCGCGGTCTACTCGGCGCCTTTATGTTCTCCGGGGACAAGCTGGAGCAGCCCGCCGGCACGCTCTCCGGTGGTGAAAAGACGCGTCTTTCCTTGGCCACGCTCGTGTCCTCGCGCGCAAATGTGCTGCTTCTCGACGAGCCCACGAACAACCTCGACCCCCAGTCCCGCGAGCAGGTTCTCGATGCGCTCGGTACTTATACCGGTGCCGTAGTTCTGGTAACCCACGACCCAGGCGCGGTAAAGGCCCTCAACCCAGAGCGTGTCATCATCATGCCCGACGGCGATGAGGACTTGTGGAACGACGAATACATGGAGATCGTTGAGTTGGCCTAGGGGCTAGTACCCAGCCCCAGAAGCGGCAACGGTAACGCTCTATGTTCTTCTGGTCACCGTGGTACTTGGTGGCCTTCCATAAAACCTATAGTGCGCTAGAATCGGGGGCACACTCACTCACCGCTCAAGGCTCTTTTCTTGGGTCCTTCCGGCTTCCCACGCACTGGGTCTAGTAGCGCTACGACCCCAGCCATGCTGCAGCAGGAGAGGACTGAAGCCATGAGCCACACCGATACCCTCGATTCTGTCATTGAACCACTGCTTACCGGTTTGGTGAGCAAGCGGCCTGAAGTCCGTGTGGACTGGGCCTTTGCCGAGCTTAAAGAAGGTATTGAGTCAGGGCAGTGGGATGGACACATCGACCAGGTTCGGGATCGCCTCACCGGCTATCTACGCACGGACAAGGTGTGGACCAAGGTGATGGCCGCGCGTTTACTCACTGTCCTCGCTGAGTCTGGCCACTTTCACTACGAGGACTATCTCACCTTCCGCGCATGGTATGTCACTGAAGAAGACACGCGTGGCATAGTCAAGGACATCGGACACGTCATGGCGGTCGGCTACGGCGCGGACTATGTAGAAACCTGCGTGCGCATGGGGATGATTCCTGCCGTGGAGGGTGCGGCAATTATTTCTTGCCGCCTGCGCGTCCCAGGGGGAGTGTGGCACGACGATGAGGCAGAACGCTTGGCGCGTGCTGCGTGCACGACGATTGCTAAGAGCACCTCGCCGCACATTCTAGAAATATGGACTGAGCGCCTGAGCAATACAGTCCTCAACGAGGGAGTGCGCAATGGCAATCGCGCGGTAGTGGAAAACTTCGCCCGCTTTCTCACTGCCACAGCGCACATGGTGCGTAGTGAACCCGAGAAATGGGGAATCGACGTTGACCGCGCGCAACTAGCACTACCGTTAATAGCGGAACTCGAAGACAAACTCCGCAACGCCGGCGCATAAGTATTCTCTTTCCACCAGTGAAAGCGCCATTTAATGTTCGCGCGCAGCACTGAAGAAGCGCACCCTATCAACCTCCATCGGCTGGGGCCGCTGCCAAGGATAGCGATCCGGGGTGGCCATAACAGGCGAGCTCAGCTGCAGGAGGGTGTCCGTGCCTGTGGGGCCGCCTACTGTCAGCTCGCCATCGCGTATTTCAATCGCTGAGGCAAAACTGCGGTCAACGCTCTTGTGCTGCACAACGGCAGTTGGTATCTCAGCGAAGACAGTTCTTCCGCGCCGCAGAACGGTAGCATCGTCGGAGATATAACTGGGGCGAATGCGCTCAGCGGCAATCAACCCCCACACGAAAATGATGGCCCACAGCGACACCAGTAGCGCCACAACCCGCACCACACCTGCGGGGAGAATCAGGTGGACGACTACCATTTCAACCACCAACACTGCGGTGACAAACCCAAGCATTTGCAGCCTGCCCGGAGGGTGGGGAAGTGCCTGAGCACCAGCGGGGAGCAAAGTCTCGCCGCGTATCCAACGCCACAAATCCCGGTAGAGGCTAAGTTCATACCTTGCCAATCGGAATCCAGGATGTTTTCCCAGGAATCCCCATATCCTATCCATGTGGCGCTCCCGACAGTGCCGCGAGCGCTCTGCCCTGTGCACCAGTTGTCGGTGCATCGGTGGGACTCAGCGGGACCTTACCTGGGCGCAACGTAGGATAGATTCCCCGCATGAGGCCACGTTCGCCTAAATGCTGCAGCTTGGCGACGATTACCGTGACCTCGCGATCATTCGGGGACAATGCACCCAGTTTTCGCCACAGCGATTCAACCTCGCGGAGAACTCTCAAACATTCGGCGTCTTCAAGGTTCTTGCGCAGTTGTTGCCAGGTTCCTTCCGTCGCGACACCACACAGCGCCATCAGATCCCAAGAATCAAGCTCGAGCTGCAGCATCGCGGGATCATGGATCGCCTCTTTGAGTGATTCGCGGATGTCTCGTGGAGTCCCGTTGGGTGCTTGGGCAAGGGCGCGTAAGCGTTCACGTTGGTTCTTGAGCCGAGCGATGCGCTCGTCGAGCACGCCAAATGAACGATCGATAGCATCCGGCAGATTTACGTCGGCGACGGGGACACCGGCGTCGATCAGCGCACGCGCGCGCAGCACCGAAGCCAAGTCAGAAACAGAATAGTCGCGGTAGTTCCCGCTGGTGCGGGCGGGTTCAGGGACCGCGCCCGTCTCGTGTAAATGTCGTACAGAACGAACTGAGCATCCAGCGACCGCGGCGACGTCCGATATCTTCATAGGACAAAGCTAAACCCTCACATGGTGTGAGGGTCAAGTGCTTGGTGAAAACTAATCCGAGTTGCTGAGGTCTTAGTTTCGGAAGCCGTGTACCGGCGCCGGGATGAAGCCACCGCGGTTGATGAAGGTGGAGTTGCCCACCTCATTGACCGGAATGACCGGAGCATAGCCGAGCAAGCCGCCGAAATTGACCTCATCGCCAGCTTTGGTTCCCGGGGCGGGGATAACGCGCACGGCGGTCGTCTTATGATTCATCACACCAATGGCGGCTTCATCAGCGATCATGCCGGCAATAGTTTCCGCAGAAGTATCGCCCGGAATGGCGATCATGTCTAGGCCCACCGAGCAGATGGAGGTCATGGCCTCCAGCTTGTCGATGGAAATAGCGCCGGTGCGCACCGCATCGATCATGCCCTTGTCTTCCGAAACCGGGATGAAGGAACCCGACAGACCGCCCACACGGGAGCAGGCCATCATGCCGCCCTTCTTGACGGCGTCGTTAAGCAGTGCGAGGGCTGCCGTCGTTCCGTGCGTGCCCACCTGATCCAGGCCCATGTGCTCCAGGATGTGTGCGACGGAATCTCCCAGCTCCGCAGTGGGGGCCAGCGAAAGGTCGATGATGCCAAAGGGAACACCGAGGCGCTCCGAGGCCATCGAACCAACGAGCTGTCCAGCACGCGTGACCTTGAAGGCAGCCTTCTTGACCTCCTCGGCGACTTCATTAAGGGTGGCGCCCTCCAGGGATCCGAGAGCACGGTCGACAACACCCGGCCCAGACACACCGACGGAGACAACGCAGTCCGGTTCCTCGATACCGTGGAAGGCACCGGCCATGAAGGGGTTATCGCCCACGGAGTTGGAGAAGATCACGAGCTTGGCACAGCCGATGGCGCTGCGGTCCTTGGTGAGTTCGGCAGCTTCCTTGATGATGCGTCCCATCTGCGCTGCGGCGTTCATGTTGATGCCGGCGCGCGAGGATGCGATATTCACCGAGGAACACACCAGGTTGGTCTCAGCCAGCGCTTCCGGGATAGAGCGGATGAGTGTCTTCTCCGCAGTGGTGGCACCCTTTTCAACCAATGCGGAGTAGCCGCCGACGAAGTTAACACCTGTCGTCTCAGCGGCGCGATCCAGTGCACGGGCGACGTCGACGGGGTTTCCCTCGACGCCAGCCACGATAAGTGAGATCGGTGTGACGGAAATACGCTTGTTGACGATCGGGATGCCGAGCTCGGCCTCGATCCCTTCGCAGACCTCCACGAGCTGAGCCGCGCGGGTGGTTACGCGATCATAAACGGCCTCTGCGGTAGCTTCCATGGTGGAGCGCGTGCAGCCGAGCAGCGAAATCCCCATGGTGACGGTGCGGATATCGAGGCGGTATTTCTCGATCATCTCGATGGTGTCGAGAATACTGACGGTGTTGAAGCGATTAAGCATGACTGATTTTCGCTCCTAAATCTCATTCATGGCGGTGAACAGTGCTTCCGACTGCACGCGAATGGATTGTTTGATGGACTCACCGACGGTATTCATCCGCTCCTGAATCTGCTGGATGCTGACCTCATTCTCATCGAATTCGACGCGCAGGATCATCGTGAAGTACCCAGACATGAGGGTCTGAGAGACGTCAACGATGTTGATCTTGAGCTCAGCGAGGGCGGTGGAAACGGCAGAGATAATTCCGGTGTTATCAACACCGGTAACAGTCATGATGGCGATCATAGTTTGATTGTAGCCCGTGGGTTTTTCACGCTGCCCTGGGGTCATGCAGGATAGCGAGCCGGCGCGTACGGTGGCGCACATGACTGATACGACAACAACTGCACGCAAGAAGGTTCTGTACATTGGCGGCCACGGCAAGGTTGGGCTTTTGACGGCGCCCAAGCTTGTCGACGCCAACCTCACCGTCCATTCCCTCATCCGCAACCCGGACCAGGTCTCTGATATTGAGGCCCTCGGTGCCGCCGCGGTGGTTCGCGATCTCACCGAGCTTTCTGTGGAAGACTGGGCAGAGCTTTTGGCTGACTATGACGTCGTCGTGTGGGGCGCCGGAAATGGTGGTCGTGCTGGTGCGGAGGTGACGTGGGCGGTCGACCGTGATGCGGCGCTGGCATCTATTGCGGGTCTGGAAAAGCTTTCTGCCGAGGGCAAGAACACTCCCGCCTACATCATGATTTCCTACATGGGTGCCACGGAGAACACGACCGATCCTGCGGATGAGAAGTGGTACGCCTACGTGGAGTCGAAGAAGGAGGTGGACAACAAGCTCAACTCCACCGACCTCAATTACCTCATCCTTGGCCCGGCAGCCCTGACGGAGGAGCCTTCGCGCGGCATCACCGTGCTAGATAAGGACGCAGAGCGCACCGGTAAGCTGACAACCTCCCGAGAGCTTGTCGCTGAGGTGGTCACCGAGGTCGCCGGCCGCGAAAGCTTCCCGACTTCGCCGCTAGAGTTCATCGATGGCGATGGCAGCGTGAAGGATATCTAAAATCGAGCGGATGCCGCCGCGTCAAGCGCGGCGATGACTTGCTCTCTGCTCAATTGGTGGTGGAGGCTCGCATAGCGAAGTGGCTTGGTGGATAGGTGGGCCGCGATATACCAGCCTGTGGGGTGCTCGAACGTCGCCTGGCTTTGGAAACGCACCACGGCCACCCCCTGTTCGCGAAAGGCGCGGGGAGAAGCGTGGGACTCAAACTCATCGCTGATGATTTCTTGAACTGTGCCATCTGGAAGGAAAATGCGTACCTTCGCCTTGCAGTAGTACTCGGTGGGATCTGCGTGCGGCACGTGTCGACCTGTTTGCCAGATCTCACTGAGCAGCGCGGGGTAGTACTCGATCCACCCATTTTCCGACGCCGTCCGTAGGCGGCGAGCACCCCACGTAGAGCTCCGAATTGCTCGAATGTTCCGACCGGCCGCCACGACGAGGAAGAGAACAAAGACCGCAACGGCCAATCCCTGCCATCCGGAACTAATAGACATATCTTCGCCGATAAAGGCTGATAGTGCGATAGCTAGGCCCACTACCGCCGTGATGAGGTTGTTCCGTAGACTTCGCCATTCAGGTGCGGCCCCGCCTGGGAGTGGCCCAGCCGCTGCGATCGCGCGAGCGATGCTAGATGTGCTTGATCTCAAGTTCGGGGCGGACACAGAACGCCGAGTGCGGGGAATGAGCCTCTCGGAGTAGTGGTGTTCCGGGAAGTCGAATGGTGCTAAAGCGTGGTCAGACATTCTTATCACTAACTTCTTACCCAGTTCCGCTCTGCAAAAGACAGTGCTGCTTCAATGTTCTTTTGGCGCAGACCATTGTGCAGTCCTGGCTGCGGTTTATCTGCATCTACCCGGTATCCCACTACACCCCATCCGTTATTGTGGTTGAAGTCCACGGTGGCGACGAGGGGACCGTCGGCAAGCAGCCGGCCACGCAGTTTCAGCCAGTTCGGGTTTGGAGCAATGAATTCTTCGGTCATGCTTTTCGTCAATGAGCCGTCCGGTTGCAAGATCAGGATCGGGGCGGTGTAGTAATAGTCGGTCTTATCGTTGTAATCGACACGCCGTCTATATATCAACTCACCGATCAGGGCGGGGCGGTACTCAATCCATCCATTCGCCCACGCGGTGCGCAATCGTGTTGTGGAACCCAAGCGCCCCCGTAGGAGCATGATCCCGATAATGACGAACACTAGGGCAGCGGCCCCAGTGATAAGGCTGGCTATCGGAATATTCCCAATTGTGCCCTCAGCTCCGGGGAACAGGATCGATATAAAGATAGTGTGAGCCACCGAAAAGAGTAGCGCTGAACCGCCAATGAAGGTGAGGATAAAGCCAGCGATAATTGTGCCGACGTTGGATTGGCCGATCGGAGACCCGACGCTATTAATAGCCTCGCGGATGCCGCTGCGATCCATGTTTGGGTTGGGTTGCTGATCGTGATCCTTCAAATCCTTAGGCGCGAGGGATCCTGCACTTGAGGAAGGAAGCTTCAGCGGAGTGCGAGGCAGCTGCAAAGGCGAGTGAGTCATGGATCACAGCTTAATGGTCGTGGTCTCCACTTTCTCGGTGACCATCGGCGGCTGGGGACTAGCCCCCGAGCCAGGCCCACGGTGCTATGCCAATTACCCTATGCACATGACAGTTAAGGCCTAGCGATCGGCGTGGGAGCCGCGAATTGATTGCTCGACCAAATCCAAAACCTGCTCTAGATTCTTCGTGTCCCCGAGCGCTAGGCGGTTGATAAAACCGTCCATAAAGGTTTCAAGATATGTCACGAGGGTGTCGATGGAGACGTCGTCTCGCATGCGCCCCTTCTCAGCGTTGGATTCCAAGCGGGCACGGACCGCCTTATCAAGAATCTGTTGCTCCTCATGCCAGCGCGCGGCGAAAGACGGATCGGTACGCAGCATCGAGGTCACAGCAAGCCGGGTGGCAAGCCAGTCATGGCGCTCTGGATGGCGCAGCATCTCACTCATGACTTCGACGAGACCGTTGTTCGCAACAACTTCGGCCTCACGGGCGGCGTCTTCCCGGGCCAAGGCAAGAAAGAGGGACTCCTTATCACCGAAGTGGTGGAAGATTGCCCCACGCGACTTACCTGTGGCTTCTTCGAGACGCCGCACCGTCGCGCCGTCGTAGCCGTGCTCAGCGAAGCATTTACGTGCGCCAACCAGAATGTCGTGGCGGCGGCGGTTCAGTTCAGAGTCGCTCATAATCGGCATGGCTGAAAACTAGCTCCTTTAAGCACGGCGGCGGGTAAACGGGTGGTGGAAATAGAGGGGGAGGGGCAGAAGCAGAAAGGCCAGCCAGCACTCCATGTTGCTAGCTGGCCTTGGTGCCTAACTATGTAGGTCGCCCCAGAGTCGGGGTGCCTACATAATGGGCAAGGCTGTTTTAGGCCTTGACCATCTGGCGCAGAACGAACTGCAGAATGCCGCCGTGGCGGTAGTAGTCGGCCTCACCAGGTGTGTCGATGCGAACCTTGGCATCGAACTCAACGGTCTCGCCGGACTCCTTGGTGGCGGTCACGTGGACCGTCTTCGGAATGCCGCCCTCGTTGAGGGCTGCGATGCCGTCGATGTCGAAGGTCTCGGTGCCATCCAAGCCCAGGGACTCGTGGGACTCGCCCTCCGGGAACTGCAGCGGGATGACGCCCATGCCAATGAGGTTCGAGCGGTGAATACGCTCGAAGGACTCAGTGATGACAGCCTTCACGCCAAGCAGGTTGGTGCCCTTAGCAGCCCAGTCACGGGAGGAACCAGTGCCGTACTCCTTACCAGCAAGGACAACCAGCGGGATGTCGGCTGCCTTGTAGTTCTCGCAGGCATCGAAGATGAAGGCCTGCGGTGCGCCCTCCTGGGTGAAGTCACGGGTGTAGCCACCGGCGACGTCGACCAGCTGGTTCTGGAGGCGGATGTTGGCGAAGGTACCGCGCATCATGACCTCGTGGTTACCGCGACGGGAACCGAGGGAGTTGTAGTCCTGGCGCTCCACACCGTTGGCATCCAGGTACTGAGCGGCCGGGGTACCCGGCTTAATGGAGGAAGCCGGGGAGATGTGGTCGGTGGTCACGGAGTCACCGAGCTTAGCAAGGACGCGAGCGCCCTTGATGTCCTGAACGGGCTCCGGCTCAGTCGGCATGCCGTCGAAGTACGGTGCCTTGCGGATGTAGGTGGAATCCTCGTTCCACTTGAAGGTCTCACCCTCCGGAACGTCCAGGTTGCGCCATGCGTCGTCACCCTTGAACACGTCGGCGTAGTCAGCCTCGTAGAGCTCGCGGGAGATGGCCTGCTGGATGGTGTCCTCGATCTCCTTCGGGGAAGGCCAGATGTCCTTGAGGAAGACATCGTTGCCGTCCTGATCCTGACCCAGCGCCTGAGTCTCGAAATCGAAGTCCATGGTGCCAGCAATAGCGTATGCAATGACCATGATGGGGGAGGCCAAGTAGTTCATCTTGACGTCCGGGGAGATGCGGCCCTCAAAGTTACGGTTACCGGACAGCACCGCGGTAGCAGCCAGATCATGCTCGTTGATGGCGTTGGAGATTTCCTCCGGCAGCGGGCCGGAGTTACCGATACAGGTGGTGCAGCCGAAGCCGGAGAGGTAGAAGCCAAGCGCCTCCAGATCCTTCCAGAGGTCTGCGCGCTGGAAGTAGCCGTCAACAACCTGGGAACCCGGGGCACAAATGGTCTTGACCCACGGCTTGGACTTCAGGCCCTTTTCAGCAGCCTTACGTGCGATGAGGCCAGCGCCAACCATGACGGACGGGTTAGAGGTGTTGGTGCAGGAGGTAATGGAAGCGATAGCAACCATGCCGTGGTCCAGGGTGTACTCGCCACCGTTCGGGGAGGTGACGGTAACCGGGTTGGACTGGCGGCCGGAGCCGCCCTTGGCTGCGGACTCGCCTTCGCCTGCACGAGACTTGTTCAGGCCACCGGTAACGTCGACGAGAGCATTCTCGTCGCCACCCTCGGAGGTCATGCGCTTTGCCTCGATGGTGGACTCGTCTGCAACAACCTCGCCGGAAGCGTAGGTCGGCAGATCCTTACGGAACTGCTCCTTTGCCTCGGAGAGGAGAATGCGGTCCTGCGGGCGCTTCGGGCCGGCGATGGACGGCTTAACAGTGGACAGATCCAGCTCGAGGTACTCGGAGTACTGTGCCTCCGGAGCGTCCTGCTCGAGCCACATGCCCTGAGCCTTGGCGTAAGCCTCGACGCGATCGATCTGCTCCTGCGGACGGCCGGTGAGCTCGAGGTACTTGATGGTCTCCTCGTCGATCGGGAAGATCGCAGCGGTGGAACCGAACTCGGGGGACATGTTACCGATGGTGGCGCGGTTAGCCAGCGGCACGGACTTCACACCGTTGCCGTAGAACTCAACAAACTTCTGAACCACACCGTGCTGGCGCAGCATCTCGGTGATGGTCAGCACCACGTCGGTAGCGGTCACGCCGGTCGGAATCTCGCCGGTGAGCTTGAAGCCCACGACGCGCGGGATCAGCATGGACACCGGCTGCCCCAGCATTGCAGCCTCGGCCTCGATGCCGCCAACGCCCCAGCCCAGGATGCCCAGGCCGTTTTCCATGGTGGTGTGGGAGTCGGTACCAATACAGGTATCCGGGTAGGCAACACCATCGTTGTCGAAGACCACGCGGGAGAGGTACTCAATGTTGACCTGGTGGACAATTCCGGTTCCCGGAGGAACAACGCGGAAGTTGGAGAAGTTCTCGGCGCCCCAGCGCAGGAACTGGTAGCGCTCCTGGTTGCGCTCGTACTCGATCTCAACGTTCTTCTCCAGGGCCTCGGTGGAGCCGAAAGCCTCTACGATGACGGAGTGGTCAATAACCATCTCGGCCGGGTTGAGCGGGTTCACCTGGTCCGGCTTGCCGCCGAGGGTGGCGATAGCCTCACGCATGGTTGCCAAGTCGACCACGCAGGGGACGCCGGTGAAGTCCTGCATCAGAACGCGGGCCGGGGTGAACTGGATCTCGGTATCCGGCTCAGCGGACGGATCCCAGTTGGCCAAAGCGTTAATGTGATCCTTGGTTACGTTCTTCCCGTCCTCGTAGCGCAGCTGGTTCTCAGCCAGGACCTTGAGGGAGTAAGGAAGCTTCTCCAGGCCCTCGACTGCATTGATGTCAAAGTAGTCATAAGACTTACCGTTGACCTCAAGAGTCTTCTTGGCGCCGAAGGAGTTCAGGCTTTCAGTCATAAGGAGCTCCATTCCTTGCTTTTCGCTTGTGGGTTATCGAACACTGGTCGAAGGTTCATCGAATTTGCCGATATGCCCTAGCAACCACATGGAGCCAGGTGTATCGGCGATCTCAGAACGCGAATGTTCCGTATCTATTGTAGATGCAAGAACCCTCGGTCGACACCAGCATAACAGTACGGGCGTTCTGTTTCCTACATTTCGGGGGTAGCGGCGAGTCACCGGCCTCGCCCACACTCCGAGGTTTAGGCTCGATCGGGAATCCGGGGGACAAACCTCCGAATCGTGTTTGGGCAGAAGACTGTGCCACCAAGCATTAACGGCCATAGAGATTAAGGAGTGGCGGATGATCCCGGCGGGCGTAGATGTAGACGACATTGCAGATCAGCTCTCGGTCGACGGTGTAGCGTTCTCCAACCCAGAGCTGGCGCTAGACGACGACCTCCAGGCCCGCATCGCAGACTCCCTCCAGCCCAACCATGGCATCGCAGTGGTAGATGTCTTCCCCGACAAGATTCCAGATCTACGCGACCTGGCGACAACCCTTCAAGAACAAACGGGACTCGATACCGTGATTCTCCAGGCGCCAATGCGGGTGTCCGCAGTCAGTAATTCTTATGATCGGGCATCCATTGAGGCAGCCGAGGATTCGCTGCCAACTGGACTCGATCAGGTAACTTTGCTGAATGATTTCTATGCAACTGCAGATCATTTTTCAGCGCCATGGCTGACAATCTTGACGCTGTTTTTCTGCGTAGCGGCAGTTGCGGGCTGGGCGGGATTTCGAGCCGCCACACGGAAGGCTGACACGGTCAGAAACTAAGCAATCGAGGCCGCCGCGAGCATTCCACTAAACATGCGCCGTACCTACCGCAGGGGTAGGGAAGTGGCTAGTATCAACCACTAAGCCTTGACTTTTGCAACGGGGGAGTGGTTGAGAGGTACGCAAGGGGCCTAGGAATACGGCTCGCACAGCGACCACATCGGATGCCGCACAGGCACCTTAAGTCGACGAATACTTCGGTTCTCTCCAGTCCCGAAATGGAGCGTTTCCTGCACCCCAGAAGACAGGTTTCGCTGGGAGCAATCGGAGCTTCTGCGGCAGCCCCAGGGCCGCAATCCACAGCGATAGTCAAGGGGAAGAGGTTTGCACTCCGGGGGAGAGTGAGCAACGTCACAGTCACGCATTGATAACAAAGTCATTGCAGGTTAGGTGCGCCTGTAACGCCTTGTGGTTTTCCGTGGCTGATGTGAAAGATGGGAAAAGTGTGCGAGATGGCGTGTCGGTGACGTATGGTTCACGTATCGACTCACGGGTTGACTATTGCTCCATACGTTCATGGACCAAGCCTTGACTCTCAACTGATTTGTCGCACGGGTATGTGGGGAAGCACGCCGCGAGCGAAGAGGACCGTTGGGGTTCACCGCCTGGTGGATGACCGTCGCACCGCGCTAGCGATGCGCGTAGCAATGCAGTTTTCTCGACGCAGTCGGTACCAGTGTTCAACCTTTTAGATATCGAAACACCTACCTCCCGAGTGGAAGAGGCTTCATACACTTCATTCGCACGCCCTCATCGAGGGCTGTGATGGCCATGAGTTCCATCGGTTTCCGGTTGGGTGCCAGCTGTGAGTGCTTACGCGTGCGCCACTAAGGACCGCGGAAGTGCCCCCCACGAGCGCGGCGCCGAGCGAGGAGGAACCGACGCAGGACCTCGAGCCTGAATATGGGTGTGTGTCCCTTCGTCGTCGGATCGTGCAGCCACACTCGGCTCCGCTCACCGTGAGCCCAGCGAGCACCATGAGAGTGCAGTGTGGATAGCTATGACGCACGGTTCGACGTGATGTTGGTGCACACGCCAGACGCCCCGCAGGTTTCCCTGCCGCCTCCATGAGAGAAAATGCCGCCCCGTCAATTCGGCATTTAGTGGCGTAGAGAGCAAAAAGCTCTTCAGGGGCAAGCCGCGTTCGCGTATCCCGGTTAATTCCGGGTGCAAGCCTTATTAAGCCCACTATTCCCATTGGGAAATCGATTGCCGCCTCATCCTGCTTGAAGGCGAGACTAGCTACGTACACACCGCTGTTTCTTTTGCTAGTCCAACTCGTCACCTCCAGGTCTCAATGTCCGGCAAGCTCGTCTACGCAACATGCGTGACATCTCCGGGGTAGGTGTCTAGGAGATAACCCTCGTGGCCACCACATCATCTTTCGGCTTTCGGCGCTTTAAGGCAGCGTGCGCTGCCATAGCGACCACCGCCGCCTTGTCTACTGTCTCCGCGCTCACTCCTGCAGTGGCTGCGGAACCTGAGCAGATCAACATCAAATCCCTGCTATCCTCCGACAACCCATCCATCGCAGATCTCGCGGGCGCAATCGCCCAGATTGAGGAGCGCATCGCACAAGCGGAAGCCTCCATAGGTGCGCAGCGCGAAACCGTCAACCGTGCGCTGGTCGATCTCAACGACGCCCGCACTAAGGCAAACCAAGCGCGCCAAGGAACAACGACGGCGCGCGAGCAGCTTGACGCCGCACAAGCGGATGTCGCCGATGCTCAGGCCAAGCTGGATGAGGTCTCCCGTTCCGCCTACCGCCGAGCCAATACTTCCGATGCCGTCTCCCATGCGGCAGGAAAAGACGCGCGTTCGGACATGCTGGAGCGCCAGTCCTACCTTCGCTCGCAGTCTGAGAAGCAGCAGGCCGTCGTTAGCGACTTGGAGAAGCAGCGTACGGAAAAGGCGAACAAGGAATCCCAGCTGCGGAAGACCCAACAACTGGCCGAGGAACGTGCGGACCGGGCGGCCGATGCCGAGGCTGCCGCGCGCGAGCAACTCTCCGCGTCCGAGGCTTCTATTGAGGAATCTACGTCCGAACGCGAGGACCTGCTTTCCCAACTCTCATCTCTTCACAAGGCACTAAATCAAGCCAAGGGACTGGACAAAGAAGATGCGTCAAGCTCAACAGCTGGATCTAAGGTCAAGGATCGGGCCGGGACTAATTCTGCACAGGGTCGTTCTGAGTCTAGTGCCACGACTCCTGCCCACGACCCATCGACGGTATCCTCTCCGTCCACTGCGGGGCATTCGACACCGGCCAGCACGGAGCCGACCGCCGAGTCCACAGCGTCCACCGTGGCCGGCCCCTCCGACTCTGAGGCACAGAACCCTACGCTTCAATCGCAGCCGTCGACGGCTTCTGCCTCTGCAGACGAATTGGAAGAGCTCTCTAGCGCCGCAAGCACTGTGGCTTCCGATCCGAACGTGCAAGAGTTGTCGTCGACAAGCACGGCCAGCTCCTCTGAAGAGAACGCCGAGAACTCCCAGGGCGGGAGCTCCAGCTCTTTCGATCCGAACGGAATCGATGCTGAAACCGTTGCGCTTGGCATTGAAGCGGTGGGAACGGTGGCCTCGATGGTGGCCGCATCTCAGCCGGACCACAATAACAGCTTGAGCCAAGAGGAAATCGATGCTCTGGCGGAAGGCTCTTCCAAGCTCTTTGCCCTCCAGGGTGGGCAAGACAGCGCTGCGGAAGCGACGGATTCCACGGAGACGTCCGATAGCGATGCAGCGAACGCAACTGATGACGAGGATTCCCTTGAATCCGATGTCTCCGGTGTCCTAGAGGAACTCGACACCACCGATAGCGTGACGAAGAAGGCATCCGCCTCACTGGGCGATGCCTCCCGCGAAGCGAAGATCGAGACCGTGATCGAGCGTGCGACGTCTCAAGTGGGAGTTCCTTATGCCTGGGGTGGTGGCGATGCCAACGGTCCTACGCAGGGCATTCGCGACGGCGGCGTCGCTGACTCTTATGGCGACTACAACAAGGTCGGCTTCGACTGTTCTGGGCTGGTGCTCTATGCCTTTGCTGGCGTCGGCATTTCCCTGCCGCATTACACCGGCTACCAGTATCAGAAGGGAACCAAGATTTCCCCGAGCGAGATGCAGCGAGGCGACCTTGTCTTCTACGGCCCGAGCGGAAATCAGCACGTGGCAATCTATCTTGGTGACGGCACCATGGTCGAAGCTCCGCAATCCGGTCAAAACGTCAGCATCTCCCCAGTACGTCAAGCGGGCATGGCACCCTATGCCGTGCGACTGATCTAGTACATCCCGTTGCTAAACTGGGCTGCATGACTGACACACTGCGTACTGCCCAGGGCAACACCCGCGGCACCGATTCGGTGCCCTCCTCATTTGACGCCCTCCTCGTTCTTTCCTTCGGTGGCCCGGAAGGAAACGAGGAGGTCGTCCCGTTTTTGGAGAACGTTACCCGTGGGCGAGGCATCCCGCGCGAGCGGCTCGAAGTCGTCGGGGAACACTATTTCCGCCTAGGCGGCATTAGTCCGCTTAATGCGCTAAATCGAGAGATTATTTCTAATGTTTCCGCAGAGCTGAAGGAACGCGGACATAATCTACCGGTTTATTTCGGTAACCGTAACTGGTACCCGTTTGGGGCAGAAGCCGTCGAGCAGATGGCCGCCGATGGCGTGCGCAACGTCGCCGTATTCGCCACCTCCGCCTGGGGTGGCTACAGTGCTTGCCGCCAGTACAACGAGGACATCGTTGCATTGCGCAAGCACCTCGAGGACGAGCAACTGCCCAACATGAACTTCACCAAACTGCGCCAATTCTTCGATCACCCCAAGTTCATTGAGGAGATGGCCGCAGCCGTCCGCGAGGCTTATGCGGAGGTGCCGGAAGACAAGCTGGCTAGCACCCGCATGCTTTTTACTGCGCATTCAGTGCCATCGGCACACGATGCTGTTGGGGGAGCAGAAGGCGATAAGCATATCTATTCCCGCCAGGTAGCGGAGGCTGCACGGCTCGTAGCCAAGGCTGCCGGGGTCCAGAATTATGACCTAGTGTGGCAATCCCGTTCAGGTAACCCAGCCACCCCGTGGTTGGAACCGGACATTGTCGACCACACCACGCGAATCCACGAGGAAGATGGTGTCGACAGTGTTGTCGTGTGCCCAATTGGATTTATCTCCGATCACATGGAGGTCATCTGGGATCTCGATACTGAACTGAAGCAAGCCGCTGAGGAAATGGGCGTCAGTGTCTATCGCACCCGCACCGCCGGCCCATCTGCACGTTTTGCCTCGCTCATCGTGGACCTCATCGAGGAGCTAGAGCATGACGCTGAACCTGCTTCACTTGGTGAGGTCACCGTTCAGGGCTGTACGGTCAATGGCGCACCCTGCGCTGAAGGTTGCTGTGACATCTGGTCTCTGCGCAAGCCGCATTAACGCGCGAAATCGGTGAGCGCATAAGCCACGCCGGCCATGCGTGCTTGGCGGATATGGCGCCACAGGCGCAGAAGCTGCGGATCGAGACTGTGATCTTGAATGCGGTCAGTCACCGTCTCGATGATGGCCGCCACGCGGTCAGCGCGGGCGAAGAGCTTCGCTGCTCGCCCCGGCACTGCAGCGGGTAATCCGGGGGTGTCGTAGAAATCGCTTAGTGTGCCTACTGTTAGCCGGGGATTGGGGAGGGCATCGCTGCGATAGCCCAATGCCTCGATGAGGTTTGCTGACTCATTCGTCGCAGTACTCAAGAGCTCATCGGCCTCGCCCGGGCTAAGCCAAGCGGGCGAGGGTAACGGGACCGTCTCTTCAATCACCGTCCACCGCGTCGCGCCCACGGCATAGGTGGGCACCAACACCAGGTTTCGATCCCGATTATTGGTACGCACCACGATTGCGCCTGCCGGGTTTTCTGCCGCCGCTCGCGCCGATTCCGTGCCGGCTGGAAGTGCTGGTGCGTCGCCAGGGCCGGAGAGAACTAGCCGAAGCAGCGGTTCGCGCTCTCCACGCTCGATGACGGAGGCCGTTTCACGCCGGAGAAGTGACATAACATCAACAAACGGCTCTCCGTCGACCCCTTGTTGCTCACCGCCCAGCTCGCTGAGGGCATCAAGAAAGCCATCGGTGGATTCGTGACCCCATAGCCATGCACCAAGCCAAACAGAAACGTTTTGTACAGGGGACCAGACTTCGGCGCGCATATCCATGGCTGGACAGTGTAGACGATAGGGTAGACCCCTATGAGCTTGAATTCCCGAGATCCCTATGGCGGCGATATTTTTGCAGGACATGCGCGGAACAAGAAGCCGGAGTACCCCGAGGTACCCGCTGAACCAGGCATGGTCGTCGAGGTTCGAGGTGATGACTTCGTAGGGGCAGTGTTGGGCGTCGACAAAACCGTATGGGGCCCAGTCGTGCGCCTCGAGGACCGACATGGAAATGAGCGAGTATTCAAACTCGTGAAGGGGGGGTTCTTGTTGGAGGGGCAGCCAGTGACGTTAACGCGATACGTCGAAAAGCAGGCGCCGCGAAAGTCAAACTCCGGGTCGCGCCGTGTGGAGAATCTTGAGGCGAAAGTTGCCGCACCTTCGCGCATTTGGGTTGAAGGCATTCACGACGCGGCCATCGTTGAAAAGGTCTGGGGTCACGATTTGCGGGTGGAAGGTGTGGTCGTCGAATACCTCGAAGGACTCGATAACCTTGAGGAACGCCTGGCTGAGTTTCAGCCCGGTCCGGGGCGCCGTGTGGGCGTCCTCGCGGATCACCTAGTCGAAGGATCAAAGGAAACGCGGTTGACGCAAACGGTGGGCGAGCACGTGCTTGTCACCGGTCACCCCTTCATTGATATCTGGGCGGCCGTAAAGCCTGAGCGCCTAGGGCTGCGCGCCTGGCCCGAGGTTCCCTATGGGGAAGACTGGAAGACGGGCATCTGCAAGCGCGCGGGGTGGTCTGATCCCAAGGAAGGGTGGAGCCGCGTGTACAACGCCGTGAATTCTTTCCGGGATCTGGATTCCACGCTCATCGGCGCCGTCGAGCGGCTCGTCGACTTTGTCACAACACCGGAATTGAGCAAAGAAGATTTGCTCTAATTCGAATTCGCTCGGTCAATGAGGTTGATGGCGAGCTGGCAACCGGCCGTCTCTGCCGCCCACCCCGCCGCTTGGAGGCGCTGGGACATCGCTTGTTTGGAGATGCCCAGCTCTTCCGCAGCTTCGTTCTGATTCAACCCGCCGCGCACAAGAGATGTCGCCTCACGGCCTTCCATTGTGCGCTTGTGCAGCACAAAGCCGAGTAGGGCGAATGCCGCTGCAATATCCTGCGCCTCCGCAGCGCGCCCGCGCCGATCAATCTTGGCGTAGACGTGTCCGGCCCGCGCCGAGCCCTTTACCGCGGCGGTTGCCACTGCGCGTGTTTCAGCATCACTCGCACCGTCGCCAGGGATAATTCCAATGCCAATGGCCCAGTCACCGTCCGCAAGAAGCGCCATAACGACATCACAGACCGCCGGAGAAGAATAGGCCACAGCGCAAATATCCTCGACACCGAGGACCTCAAACTCGCCGATTCCCTCCAGGGTGGAAAGCGCAGCGGCGGATCGTTGAACCAAATCGGCGCGGCGTACCGAGCGTCCGCGGTAGCGGGCATGGACAGCTAGCACAGTGAGAGACTCCTTCCAGCAAGAAACAACGCTCAGTCTACTCTTTGCGCTTGACTGGGCCACGCATTCCGGGGCCGAGCGGCAACCGCGTGTCTAGGATGAGACCAGCGATTCCCACTGCCGCAGCGATAAGGAAGCCGGCGATCGTGTAGGGGCTCATCGCTCCGGTGAGCGCATCCCCGAAGAAGACCCCGATGGCGGTGGTGGGAATCGAACCGATGAGTGTAGCGATGGCGAAGTGAGTCACCGAAATCGGAGTGAGCGCTGCAACATAGTTTAGTAAGGAAAACGGAACTCCGGCGACCATTCTCAATGACGCCACCGCTAGCCAACCCCGGCGCTCAAGCCGGGCATTGATTGCATATACCGCTTTGTGCGTGAGATGCGGGCGAATCCACTCACCAAGTAAGCCGCGGACGATAAGGAGAGAAATGGTGGCGGAGATAGTCAGCGCGACAAGGGAAACAGAAAGTCCAAGCCACGGGCCGAAAAGAAGGCCTGCCGCCAAAGTCCACACGGTCCGGGGAATAGGGAACTGGGTGAAGAAGATGTAGGCGCTCGTAAAAGCAACAACAAACCACGGCCCGAGTTGGTCTGACCACGTGCGGAGAGCGGCGAGTGAGGGGACGTCGACAAGCACGGCAAGTAGCATCAATGCCGCACCAGCACCGATTACTGCCGCCCAACGTTTCCACGTCCAACGCTTGCAGCTTTGCCACGCAGAGCGGCCCAGAGACGCACAAAAGTCCCCGACGCTGTGCACCCAACCTGTATTCATAGAGATAGAAGTCTAGTGCCGAAGACGCCAAACCCCGCATTGAGCCCAAAGCATGGGAGAACGGCTAAAGACGGAGGCAGGAGACGGCTTGGCTGGCTGGGGAGCAGCTGAGAGCTGCACCTCAACTTACTGTTAAGCCGCGATTCGATGCATGAGTATTGCCTTGCACGCGGGATACTGAACAGCACTGCGCATCCGCAAGCATCTCTAGGGCCACTTCTATTGTGACCGTCTTAGCTAGTTTCACCTTTATTGTCTCTACGCCCTAGCTGCGGAGCGAATTCTTGATTCACTACCTACTTTTGGCGCCCGCCCTGGCGCCTGCATTTTTCTTTGGAGAGCATTATGGACTTTATCCACAACCTCACGTCTTATATGGACGCAGCCACCTTGCTCGAAGCCTTTGGGCCCTGGGTCATCGGTGGTATAGCCCTTGTCGTCTTCATCGAGTCCGGTGTGCTCTTCCCATTTCTTCCAGGTGATTCACTACTCGTAACTGCCGCGATTCTGCGCCATGAGCTCCAGGTCTCCCTGTGGGTACTCATTGCTGTAGGCATGATCGCCGCGATAGCTGGTGACCAGGTGGGGTACTGGATTGGGCACCGTTTTGGCCGTGGCCTGTTTAAGAAGGACGCTCGGCTTCTCAAACTGGAGTATCTCAACACCGCCGAGGACTTCTTCCGCAAGCACGGCCCGCTTGCACTAGTGCTCGGAAGATTCGTCCCAATCGTGCGCACCTTCATTCCGGTAGCCGCCGGCACGGCGGGAATGCGGTACAAGAAGTTCATTGGATGGAATGTCAGCGGCGCAGTCGCTTGGGTGCTCTCCATGAATCTCGTTGGTGTCTTTCTCGGAAACATTCCGGGTATTGCTGACTCGATTGAGAAGATTATGCTGCTTATCATCGCGTTGTCGGTGGCGCCTATCGTCATCAAGGGCCTACATAGCTACATCACGTCGAAGAAGAAGGCTACGGTAGTAGAGGAGACGGCACCTACTGCGGAATCGCACGCATAGACCTTCGACGCATGAAGAAGGCCCCGCGCCTCACATTATCATCTCTGACGGTGTGAAGCACGGGGCTTCGGTCTGTGCCCGAGGGGGGACTTGAACCCCCACGTCCGTTAATAGGACACTAGCACCTCAAGCTAGCGCGTCTGCCATTCCGCCACCCGGGCTAGGGTGTTTGTTCAGCCTCTCGGCTGGGCACTCGCATACTGTATCCCGAACCGGCATAACTTCACAAATCGCCACTTCAGAATGGGTTTTCACTGGGTTCTTAAACGAGGAAAACACAACGATGAAAGTTGCGTATCCACTGCCACCTCCTGAGACAGCCGGGTAGTAAGCGACAACGCGGCAGATAGCTTTCCGGTAGAAATGGATTTATGACTAGTAACACTTCACATTCCACTGCGAACTACGCCACCGACTCCCGTTTCCCCGGTCCAGACCCCTATGCACCGTTGGGGGATGTCCCAGCTTTTACCGTGGCCTCGTCCGATATCGAGGAGGGAGCGGAGATCGCAGAGCGTTTCCGCGCACCTGAAAATGTCTCGCCCCAGCTGTCGTGGTCGGATGTGCCCGAAGGGACCAAGTCCTTTGCCGTCACGTGCTTTGACCCTGACGCGCCGACGGGGTCCGGCTTCTGGCACTGGGCGGCCTTCAACATCCCGGCCGACGTACGCGAGCTCCCCACAGGTGCAGGGTCCGCTGAGGATCTCGGACTCGAAGGCGTTATCAGCCTGCGCGGTGACTCCGGCCAGCGCGTCTATTATGGCCCCCAGCCGCCGGCAGGTCACGCCCCGCACCGCTACCTCTTCGCCGTTCACGCCGTCGACGTCGAACGCCTCGAGATCGACCCGGAGGCAACACCTACGGTCCTCGGCTTCAACCTTTATTTCCACACCCTCGGGCGCGCGATTACCTGGGGCTGGTACGAGGCCCACTAAGCGGCCCAATTACACTCATCACAATGAGTAAGAACCCGGACATCCCTCCCACATCCGACGGAGTAGAAATCCCCGCCGCCCTGCGAGTGGGCGGCGCTTTCATGTTGGTGGCTGCCGTGTTAGCACTATTCGGGCTCGTGTCCATTTTCACCGACGGATGGGGCGCCACCTTCGAATGGACGTGGCGCCGCCTCGCCATCGTTGGTGCGGCCCTCCTCGTCGGCGCATTCAGTACCCAACGCCGCGATCAGCGTGGTAGCCGCGAACAAATCATTGCGCTGATTCTCGCGCTAGTGCTTATCATCGCCAGCCGCGCGCTGCCTAGTACGGTCCTCACAACGATGGGCCAATACGTCGTCTTCCTCTACGCAGTGGCGGCAGGGCTGTGCGCGGTTATCATCCGCCGCACGCTGCGCTAAACGCTGAAGCGCTCCGTGCGGCTGGCCTGAAAGCTCTTCGCCGGGCTAGTCAATCCATTCAAGACCAGAGCCAATGGCCTCCGAGATATTGCTGAGGCGGTGAGCGTGGATCTGCTGGGCAATGCCGCGGTGGATGTCACGGATCCAATCCGGGCCGCCGTAAATCAAGCCGGTGTAGCCCTGCAACAGCGAAGCGCCTGCCGTGATGCGCTCCCATGCTTGCTCCGGGGTGGAGATTCCGCCCGCGGAAATGAGCACCAGGTCGTCTCCTACGCGGGCATAGAGGCGCTTGAGCACCTCTAAGGAACGCGCAGCCACCGGGGGACCCGACACGCCGCCTGCGCCCATGGCGGCAACCTCAGCGGAGGGGGTCTTCAAACCCTCGCGAGAAATGGTGGTGTTGGTAGCCACGATTCCCGCCAGCCCCACGTCAACGGCCATATCCGCCACGGCATCAATGTCCTCATCGCTGAGGTCTGGGGCAATCTTGACCAAGACCGGCGAGGACGTCGATTCCACCACGGCCTCCATGATGGGGCGCAGCGATTCCACTGCCTGCAAGTCACGCAGCCCCGGGGTATTAGGGGAGGACACGTTGACCACAACGTAGTCGGCCAAATCCCCGAGAACTGATGCGCACTGACGGTAGTCATCGACCGCGTGCTCAGCCTCGGTGACCTTGTTTTTTCCGATATTGATGCCGATGACATCGTTGTAGCGGCGCTTCCGCAGGTTTCGTGCGGCCGCCAGCGCCCCTTCGTTATTGAAGCCCATGCGGTTGAGGATGGCCTTGTCTGCTTTGAGCCGGAACAACCGGGGAGCCGGGTTTCCCGGCTGCGCCTTCGGGGTGATGGTGCCCAGCTCCGCGTACCCAAAGCCGATGGGGGACCAGACGTCGGCTGCCGCCGCGTTCTTGTCAAAGCCTGCTGCTAGACCCAGCGGGCGCGGAAAGTGCACCCCAAACACGTCTTGTTCAAGGACGGGATCGGTAACCGGCAAAGCTTTGCCCAGAGCTCGGTTGAAGGGGCCGGCCGATTGGAACACAGCCAACCCGCCGTTGATGATCCCGTGAATTCTTTCAGGGCTGAGCTTAAACATCCCCTTCAAGGCGGCTTGGTAAGCCACGTGGCGGGCGCGGTCAAGAGCGGAGTACTGCATGCATTGTCCTTTGGAAAGTTGAGGCTAAAGGGGGGACTGAAATACTAACGCGGGGATTTCTCGAGCTGTGGATCAGAAATGAATTGGAGCCCGTCGCCAGAAGCGGAGGCGGTGACGAGGGTGCCGTCGCCAAGCACGGCAATATTGCGCGCATCCGCCACCGTATCCATGGTGCCGACGTTCTCCGGGACACCCGCAGCGATGGTGTAGGCGTGGAGGAGGTTGTTGTCTGTAGTTGTCGCCCACGCTAGCTTGCGCCCGGCGTCCCAAGCCACACCCCACGGGGTGCCATCGGTATTGCCGTACTGGTGCAAGCGGATGACGTCGCTGGCGGTGTAAATGGCGATGCGCTTTCCGACGGTATCCGAAGCCACAACCACGGCGCCCTCGCCGCCTGCGATCTGACCTACACCCTGGCCCACGCGAAGGCGTCCTCCTGCACGCTCCTTCTCCCAGTCCAACGATTGAATCGTGGAGTCTTCCCTCAAGACACGGACGATGCCGTCGGCGCCATCCGGATTAGGCACGGAGATGAGCTGATCCGAGCCTGCTTCCACAGTGATGCCGGTAGTGCGTTCGCCGTCTAGGTACACGCCGATGGTGGTGGAGTCCTTCGAGCCAACGAAGACTTCGCCACTGGAGGCTTCCGCAGCCACCGTCACCGGTTGCTCCTCTTCCACAGCCAATTCCTGCGGGGAATCCGGCTTGAGCGGATCAATGAGCATAACTCTATCCCCGCACGCTAGAAGGAAGTGCTTCTCAGAAGCGGTGAGGTCACCACATTTCTCGCCCACGGTAACCTGCGTGGACTTTTTGCCTTCAAAGTCCCCAGCTGAACCTACCGCGAGCGAGTCCTCGGTGCGCACGGCGAGGATGTCGCCGACGGCTGCGAGGTCTGTCGCTGCATCGAAAGGCACGACGGTACCCACCGGCTTCTCTGATGCCGGGGAGGACGCGGGCTCGGCCTTGCCATAGACCGCCGAGTCGGGGTCCCCGCCAACCCCGACCGTAGGATTACAGGCAGCAAGCGCGCATGCGCTGGAAAGGAGGGCAAAAGAAAGCAGGACTCGACGCGTTTTCACGATCCCTCATCCTAGCAGCCAGCGTGGTGGAAACAGGAAGTGATGGGACTCCCGAGTAGGCTATCGCGGGTGACTACAACAGCTACAACTGAAGCCATGACATGGCTGCAGGTCATCGTCCTGTCTCTTGTCCAAGGCCTCACTGAATTCCTTCCCGTGAGCTCGTCTGGGCACTTGCGCATCGTCTCCACTCTTTTCTGGGGACAGGATGCCGGTGCTTCCTTCACCGCTGTCATCCAGCTGGGCACCGAGCTGGCGGTGATCGTCTACTTCGCAGGGATGATTTGGCAGATCCTGAAAGGCTGGTGCGTGGGCCTCGTACATAAGGACCAGCGTGGTCAGGATTATCGAATGGGTTGGATGGTCATCGTTGGCTCAATTCCGATTGGCATCCTGGGAGTGCTGGGGAAAGACCTGATTAGGGATAATCTGCGCAACCTATGGATTACTGCTTCCATGCTCGTCCTGTTTTCCTTTGTGTTCATCCTGGCAGAGCGCGTGGGTAAGAAAACCCGCAGCTTCGACGAGCTCACGATGCGCGATGCCATCGTTATGGGACTATGCCAATGCCTAGCACTCATCCCTGGCGTCTCACGCTCCGGCGGCACCATCTCCGGTGGCCTCTTCCTCGGCCTCGACCGTGAGGTGGCCACGCGCTTTAGCTTTCTTTTGGCTATTCCGGCGGTGATGGCCTCGGGGCTGTTTTCGCTCGGCGACGCTTTCGGTCCCACCGTGGGACAATCCGCCACCGGCGCCCAATTACTCGTTGGCACGCTCATCGCCTTCGTTGTGGGCTATGCATCTATCGCCTGGCTGCTGAAGTTCGTGGGCAGCCACTCCTTCGAGTGGTTCGCCGCTTACCGCATCCCCGTCGGCCTGATCGTCATGCTCTTGCTGGGCCTTGGCGTGCTGGCCGCGTAGGAGGTGAAGAGGCCCAGCCCCGCAGCATCCTGCGATACACAGCCCTGTGCCCGGCCATGCGCCCGCGTCGGAGGCAGCACACGTTAGGATTGTGGGCATGCAATCTTGGCCTGTCCCGCACATCGATTCCGTCCCTGGCGCTCCGTCGCCGCTTCACCTCTATGACTCCGCTGATGAAGCGGTAAAGAAGCTCGACATCAGTGGGGAGACTGCCACCATGTACGTCTGTGGCATCACCCCATATGATTCGACCCACCTGGGCCACGCCGCGACCTATCTGACCTTTGATCTGATTTACCGCCAGCTGCTGGATAACGGCTACAAGGTGAATTACGCCCAAAACATCACCGATGTGGATGATCCGCTCTTCGAGCGCGCGGAGCGCGATGGCGTGGATTGGCGCGAGTTGGGCACCTCCCAAATCAACCTTTTCCGCTCAGACATGGAGCTGCTCTCCGTGTTCCCCCCGGATCACTTTGTGGGGGCGATGGAGGCCATCGACGAGATTACGGAGATGGTGCAGGCGCTTCTCGACGCCAATGCGGCCTACGTCGTCGACGATCCGGAGTACCCGGATATTTATGCCTCCATTGAGGCCTCGAAGAACTTCGGCTACGAGTCGAATTACTCCCGCGAGCAAATGGAGACCTTCTTTGCCGAGCGCGGTGGCGACCCTGATCGCCCCGGCAAGCGCGATCCTCTTGACGCTCTGATTTGGCGCGCGCACCGTGAAGGCGAACCGGCCTGGGATTCGCCTTTTGGTCCGGGCCGCCCTGGATGGCATATTGAGTGCTCCGCCATCGCAACCAACCGGCTTGGCTCCAGCTTCGATATTCAAGGCGGCGGTTCGGACCTGAAGTTCCCGCACCACGAATTCTCCGCAGCGCACGCAGAAGCAGCGCTCGGCGTGGAGCGCATGGCGCAGTCCTACGTACACACCGGCATGATCGGCTTGGACGGAACCAAGATGTCCAAGTCTTTGGGCAACCTCGTGTTCGTCCACAAGCTCGTGGAGGCGGGCGTCGATCCCTCGGCGATTCGCTTGGGCGTCTTCGCTGGCCACTACCGTGCCGACCGTGACTGGTCAGATGACGTTTTGCGCACTGCGCAGGAGCGACTCCAGCGATGGCGCGAAGCTTTAAGCCATCCGGGCACGGTGGAGGAAGTCAAGGAGGTGATTCAGCACCTGCGGTTGGCGTTGGCTGATGATCTCGATACTCCGCGCGCCATTGCGGTTCTCGATGAATGGGCGAAGAAGGCTCCAGAATCCGGGGAAGCAACAGAAGAGGCATCCGATTTGCTGCGCACCGCAGTTAATTCCTTGCTGGGCGTGCGCCTCTAGGTAACTTCAGGCATGATTTAGCTCATGACGATTCGTGCAGAATTCCAGCCCACCGTTGATGAGTTCATGTCCAACCTACAGTCCTTCGCTACCGGGGATTACCTCAAGGAAGAAGAAAAGGAATTCTGGGAAGCCCCGTTTGATGCCGCGGTACTCCCACGCCTTCGCACTATCTTGGAGTCCTTCCTCGACGATATGGATAAGCTGCCGGATGACCCTGAAGGGTCACTCCTGAGCGCCGCGGTACGCCCCACCGTGGACAAGCTCGCGGCCTTCAACCAAGAAAACGCAGATGCAGTGCTGGAACCGGAGGAGAAGGAAGAGCTCACGGAGCTTATTCACTCCGCCTCTGCGGCAACCGGTGCGGACGATGAGGCACTCGCGCAGCTTCCGGAGCTGGACTTCTAAGTGACTGACCACGCAACTTCCGCTTTCACTACCCGTCCAGCAGCAATCTTTTGGGATATGGACGGCACACTGACCAACTCCGAGCCCCTGTGGGAAGAGGCCACTTTTTATCTCTCTGAAACACTGGGGCGCCGCTTAACACCCACGGAGCGCTTGGCCACGGTTGGCGCTACCTTCGAAGACACACTCAGCATCTGTGCGCACAAAGCAGGCGTTACGCTTCAGCCAGGAGATAACGAACGCTATCGTGCGCTCATGTTCGATTACGTCAGGTCCCTTTTTGCCCAACACCTGGAGATTTTCCCGGGGATTCCCGAGCTGCTCGACGAACTCAAGGGCCTGGGAATGCCGATGATCGTGACCACAAACACGGAACGATATGTGGCTGATTCCGCGATTGCGGCCTTAGGCCGCGAGTACTTCGTCGACACGATTTGCGGTGACGAAGTACCCCAAGGCAAACCTGCCCCCGATATGTATATCGAGGCGGCGCGTCGAGTGGGTGCCGATCCACGGGACTGCCTTGTATTTGAAGACTCTGCGGCAGGTATGCGCGCGGCTGTCGACGCCGGGTGCACCGTCATCGGACTGCCGGAGGGAGACCACGTCGCGGTGCCCGAGCAAGCCACCGAAATTACTGACCTCCGGGGCTCTGCTCACCGTCATCTGAAGGGGGCGACGGCGGCCAATGTTCACGAGTGGTTTAGCCGGTTGCGCGCCGACTAGACGTACCGATTTCAGTTGCGCATCATGTCAGCCGGCTTTGCGTAACTGAGAATTTCGGCCGACTAGCAGAATTTTATGCAGCGGTGTGGAAGAATAAACCACCGTGAAGAATTTTGAGAGCCTATTTGAGGAACTGTCCCAGAAGATCGCCGAACGCCCTGAGGGCTCCGGCACCGTGGAGTCTTTTGACAAAGGCATCCACCATCTGGGCAAGAAGATCATCGAAGAGGCTGGCGAAGTGTGGATCGCCGCGGAATACCAGTCTGATGAAGAGCTCGCTGAGGAGATGTCACAGCTGCTGTATTGGCTCCAGGTTATGGCCCATAAGCGTGGCCTGAAGCTCGAAGACATTTACACCTACCTTTAATCGGCCATAAAGCCGTCCCACCATTCACCGTATTCAGCGTAGAAAGCACCACACACTGATGATCAAAATCGCCGTCCCCAACAAGGGATCGCTGTCCGAGGCAGCCCTTGAAATCCTCAAGGAAGCCGGCTACAAGGGCCGCGGACACAGTAAATCGCTCAACGTCGTGGACGAGGAGAACGGAGTCGAGTTCTTCTTTCTGCGCCCAAAGGATATCGCTATCTACGTGGCACAAGGCGTCTTGGATCTGGGAATTACTGGTCGAGACTTAGCGCTCGATTCCCGCGCGAAATTCAATGAAGTTCTAGCACTCAATTTTGGCGGCTCGACCTTCCGTTACGCCGCACCAGCAGGGGAGCAGTGGGACGTCGCCAAGCTGCAAGGCAAGCGCATCGCCACGTCCTATCCCAACGTGGTGCGCGATCACCTCGCTGCCAATGGAATCGATGCAGAGGTTATCCGCCTTGACGGTGCAGTAGAGATTTCGATTCACCTTGGAGTCGCGGACGTCATTGCCGACGTTGTCTCCACAGGAGCCACCCTCCGCCAGCAGGGGCTTGAACCCTTCGGCGACCCCATCGTCTCCTCGGAGGCCGTGGTGATAAAGCGTGAGGGAGAAGACGTCACCGCTGATGAAAACGTTGTGCTTAGCCGCATTCGAGGAATCCTCAATGCGCGCCACTACGTCATGCTCGACTACAACGTGGCAGAAGAAAAGCTGCCAGACGTCGAGGCAGTGACCCCTGGGCTTACAGGACCGACCATCTCTCCCTTGGCCCGTGAAGGGTGGGTTGCCGTGCGCGTCATGGTTCCCCGCAAACTGGCCAACCAAGTTATGGACAGCCTCGAAGAGCTCGGGGCAGAGGCAATTCTTGCCTCGGATCTTCGGATTGCCCGCTTTTAGGGGGAGATTCCAAACATTTTATTCGGGCTCCTAGCTACGATGGGGACTGACCATCATCGTTCTTCGATTTTTATGCAAGGAGTCAGCCCCGATGGCAAAGACAACTAAGAAGGATGCACAAGCAGAGGCCAAAGAGACCAAGGATGTAAAGTCCCAGGTCGAAGAAAAGGCCACCAACAAGTCTTCGAAGTCCGCCTCTAGCAAGAAGACGCGTACTGAGACTGACCTTCTCGGCTCCCTGGAAGTTCCGAACGATGCGTACTACGGCGTTCACACGCTCCGCGCTATCGAAAACTTCCAGATTTCCTACGTGACCATCAACACCATCCCGGACTTCATCCGCGGCATGGTCCAGGTCAAGAAGGCCACCGCTATGGCCAACCGCCGCCTGCACGTTCTTCCGAAGAAGAAGGCAGAAGCAATTATCTGGGCTTGTGACCAGATTCTGGAAGAAGGCCGCTGCATGGACCAGTTCCCGCTGGATGTCTTCCAGGGTGGCGCTGGCACCTCGCTCAACATGAACACCAACGAGGTTGTGGCCAACCTGGCGCTCGAGCACCTCGGTGAGGAAAAGGGTGCCTACGACATCATCAACCCGAACGATGATGTCAACATGTCCCAGTCCACCAACGACGCGTACCCGACCGGCTTCCGTCTCGGCATCTACTACGCGATGGAGGACCTCATTGAGCGTATCGACGCGCTGCAGGCTGCATTCCACGCCAAGGGCAATGAGTTCGTTGACATCCTGAAGATGGGCCGCACCCAGCTGCAGGACGCAGTGCCGATGACCCTGGGTGATGAATTCAAGGCCTTCGCTCACAACTTGGCCGAAGAGCAGGCCATCCTGCGTGACGCCCAGAAGCGCCTGCTGGAGATCAACCTCGGCGCAACCGCCATCGGTACCGGCGTGAACACCCCGGCTGGCTACCGCCACCAGGTCACCGCAGCACTGTCTGAGGTGACGGGCCTTGAGATCAAGACCGCCCGCGACCTCATTGAAGCAACCTCCGACTGTGGCGCCTACGTGCTTCTGCACTCCACCATTAAGCGCGCAGCGATGAAGCTGGCCAAGATCTGTAACGACCTGCGCCTGCTGGCCTCTGGCCCGCGCGCCGGCCTGGCAGAGATCAACCTGCCACCGCGTCAGGCCGGTTCCTCCATCATGCCGGGTAAGGTCAACCCGGTTATCCCGGAGGTTGTCAACCAGGTCTGCTTCAAGATCTTCGGTAATGACCACGTAGTCACCATGGCTGCCGAGGCTGGTCAGCTGCAGCTCAACGTCATGGAACCGGTCATCGGTGAGGCACTGTTCCAGTCCATCCGCATCATGGGCAACGCCGTCGACACCCTGCGTGAGAAGTGCGTCGTGGACATCACGGCTAACGCTGATGTTTGCCGCGCGTACGTTGAAAACTCCATCGGTATCGTCACCTACCTGAACCCGTTCATTGGTCACCACAACGGTGACATGATTGCTAAGGAGTCCCTCAAGACCGGCAAGGGCGTCAAGGAGCTCGTTCTGGAGAAGGGCCTGCTCGATGAGGAGACCCTCAACAAGGTTCTGTCCGTTGAGAACCTCATGCACCCGGAGTTCCGCGGTCAGCTCTACATCGATGAATAAACCGTCGTCAGCACCAGTGTTGTAAATACGCTCTGCTGTTTCGTCCACGCCCGTACTGCCTCGCTGAAGGTGGTACGGGCGTTTGGCTGTTTTCAATCCGACTGATGCTGCCGACACCGTGGATACCCCGATGGGGGTGCAGCGGTTGGCATCGGTGTGTAAACGGACACAATCGGGCCTGGATTCTCGCCAAAGCCACATAAATAGGGCAGAATTAGAACTGTCAGTTGTCGCGCCCAGGTCGTGTACTGACCACAGCGCGAGTTACCACCCATACTGCAGTTCACCTGCACATATTGGAGTTACATAATGGTTGTTGTGCACATCATTATCGTCCTCGCGGCGATTTATCTCGGTGCCCGAATTGGTTCGATCGGTATTGGTATGGCCGGCGGCTTGGGCGTTCTACTACTCGGCCTCACCGGTGTCCCCGTAACGCGTGAAGACATCCCCTTTGACGTCATTGGCATCATCATGACGGTGATTGCCGCCATCGCTGCCATGCAGCGCGCTGGCGGTATGGACTATCTGGTCTACCTCGCCGAGAAATTCCTTCGTAAGAACCCAAAGAGGATCACGTTCTACGCACCTATCGTTACGTGGTTGATGACCGTTCTGGCAGGCACCGGCCACACGGCGTTCTCCACGCTCCCGGTTATCGTTGAGGTAGCGAAGGAAGGCAAGGTCCGTCCTTCCCGTCCGCTTTCGATTTCCGTCGTAGCCTCGCAGATGGCAATCTGCGCCTCACCTATTTCCGCAGCTGTCGTTCTGTTGGCTTCGCTTCTGGAACCGATGGGCGTGGGCTATTTGCAGATCCTCGCGGTCCTCATTCCGGCTACGTTCCTCTCCATTTTCCCTGCCGCTTGGGTAGCAAACCGCTCGGGCGCAGAACTCGACGATGACCCCGTTTACCAAGAGCGCAAGGCACAGGGCTTGGTGAAGCTACCGCAGGGTTCCCAGAACTACACTCCGGCACAAGGTGCTAAGACCTCGGTCATTATCTTCCTCGTCGCCATCGTCATCGTGATGCTGTGGGCCACCCTGACCTCATCCCAGGTGGGTCTCATCGAGGAACCGACGCTGCCGCGAAACGAGGCCATCATGACAGTGATGCTCACCGCTGCAACACTCATTGTCATGGTCACCAAGGTCCCCGCCGGCGACGTTCTCAACACGCCTGTCTTTAAGTCGGGTATGTCCGCCTGTATCTGCGTGCTCGGTGTCGCATGGTTGGGTACCACGCTGATCAACCACTACATGGAGGACATCCAGGCCATCTCCGGGTCCATCATTGAGTCCGCCCCGTGGCTGCTGGCCATCGTGCTCTTCTTCGCTGCGGCGCTCCTGTACTCGCAGGCCGCAACCACCAAGGCTCTCATGCCGGCAGCCCTGGCCCTCGGCGTCAACCCGCTTACCGCAGTGGCTGCCTTCCCAGCAGTGTCCGCGCTGTTCATCCTGCCGACGTACCCGACCTTGTTGGCGGCTGTCGAAATGGATGACACTGGCTCGACTCGCATTGGCAAGGCTGTCTTCAACCACCCGTTCATCATCCCAGGCACTGTGAGCATCGTCTTGTCGGTCCTCCTGTGCTACGCCTTTGGCGCAGTCCTTATCTAGCATCACCTAGCATCATTTAGAAATATTTTGATGTTGCTTAGCGCGCTTCTTTAGCGCGCTAAGCTGGTGAGCATGACTACGCAACCTTCTGATGTTGATATTGCTCAAGCTCACCAGCTCGAACCGATTTCGGATATTGCTGCACGTGCAGGCATTCCGGAGACGGCCCTTATTCCTTATGGGCAAAGCAAAGCCAAAGTGGATATCACTCAAGTTGGGGATACTCCCACAGATGGCAAGTTGGTCCTCGTCACCGGCGTCTCACCGACGCCAGCCGGCGAGGGTAAATCCACTGTTCTTATCGGCTTGACCGACGCCCTCACGCAGCTGGGCAAGAAGGCTATCGTCGCCCTTCGCGAGCCTTCCCAGGGCCCTGTCATGGGCATCAAGGGCGGCGCCGCGGGTGGCGGCTACTCTCAGGTTGTCCCAATGGAGGACATCAATCTCCACTTCACCGGTGACTTCCACGCTATCGCCGCGGCCACCAACACCTTGGCCGCCATCATCGATAACCACATCCACCAGGGCAATGCGCTCAACATCGATCCGCGCCGCATTACCTGGCAGCGCTGCGTTGACGTCAATGACCGTGCCCTGCGCCACGTCGTTACCGGGCTCGGTGGCCCCGCCCATGGCGTGCCGGGGGAGACTGGCTTCACCATTACGGCGGCGTCGGAAATCATGGCCATCCTCGGCCTCGCAACCGACTTGGCAGACCTGAAGAAGCGTCTCGGTGACATCACTGTGGGCTACACCTACGACCAAAAGCCAGTAACCGCCCGCGAATTGGGCGCAGAAGGCGCACTAACGGCGCTCATGCGTGATGCCCTGAACCCTAACCTGGTCCAGACCCTGGGCGGTACACCTGCCTTCGTCCATGGCGGCCCCTTCGCCAATATCGCTCACGGCTGCAATACTCTGCTGGCAACCCAGACTGCGATGCGCTTCGGTGACATTGTCCTCACGGAGGCAGGTTTTGGTGCGGATCTCGGCGGCGAAAAATTCATGGACATCAAGTCCCGCTTCGGTGATCTTGACGTCGCCGGCGCCGTCGTTGTCGCGACTATCCGCTCCCAGAAGTACAACGGCGGTCAGCCCCGCGAGGAACTCACCACCGAGAACCTGGAGGCGCTAAAGAAGGGCGTGGTGAACCTCGAGCGCCACGTTGAGAACGTGCGCAAATTTGGCCTCAAGCCAGTGGTCGCACTCAACCTCTTCTGGAGCGATACCGAGGCCGAGCGCGAGTTCATGAGCCAGTGGGCCGCCGATTTCGACGTCGCGCTCGAAGAAGCAGAAGTGTGGGCCAAGGGCGGAGCGGGAGCAACAGCGTTGGCTGAGCGCCTTCTGGAGAATCTTTCCGAGGGTAACTCCCACCAGCTCTACGATCCCGCTGAGGGCATCGAGGCCTCCATCGACACCATTGCGAGGGAAATCTACCGAGCAGAGCGGGTGGAGTACTCGTCTAAGGCGCTGAAGGATTTGAAGTACATCAAGGACAACGGTTGGGAGGAGTTCCCAGTTGTCATTTCCAAGACCCAGTATTCCTTCTCGGATGATCCGAGCCAGCTCGGCGCCCCGGAAGGCCACGTCCTTCATGTCCGCGAGCTGCAGCCCCGCACAGGCGCTGGCTTCATCGTGGCGCTGACCGGCGACGTCATGACCATGCCGGGTCTGCCGAAGAAGCCCGCGGCCAACAACATCGATGTTGACGCAGACGGTTCCATCTCTGGCCTGTTCTAAGCCGCGGCGCGCTCTTCGGGGCGCCGTCTACGAGGCCCGGTCCGGCCACCCGGGGTACTCGGGTGGCGTGCCGCCGAAGGCGGGGCATAGGTGTTGGAAAGAACACCAGCCGCAGAGCTTCGAGGTCTTGGGGCTGAAGTCACCGGTCTTGCCATCGCCTTCGATCTTGGCCCAGAGCTCACCCAGGTCGCGCTCGAAGTACTCGAGCTCCTCCGGCCCCGGCGTGAGGAACATCGAATCCAGGACCTTGAGGTACATCAGCCGCAACTGCGTGGGGATGGTGCCGAGCAGCCGCCAGTACACCAGCGCGTAGAAGTTCATCTGGAACTGCGCGTCCTGGGAATAGCGGGGGAGCGGCTTCTTACCGGTCTTATAGTCCACCACGCGTACCTCGCCGGTGGGAGCAACGTCGACGCGGTCGATGAACCCACGGACGGGCACGCCGTTGGGCAGCACTGTATCGACGTACATCTCGCACTTGTGCGCATCGAAGCCTTGGGGGTTTTCCATCTGGAAGTAGCCCTTGACCAGTTCACGCGCCTCGACGAAGAAGTCCAGTTCTTCGGGCTCCGGCACCAATTCACGCAGCTCGGGGTCTTTGCCCAGCATCACCGCCCATTCGGGCTTAATCATCTTCACCGCGGCTGGGTACTCGCGTTGCTCGCGGGGCAGCTGATGCATCTTCTCCAGAACAGCGTGGACCAGCGTTCCCTTCACCTGGGCCTTCGTCTTGGGCTCGGGCAACTTGTCAATAGCCCGGAAGCGATAGAGCAGCGGGCATTGTTTGTAGTCGGAGGCACGGGAAGGGGAGAGGGCTAGTCGTTTCGGCATAGTGTTTCTCAGCCTAGCGCATAGCCCACCGCGAACCTTCCCGCATCTCCCGACCGTCCGTGGCAAGCTAGATGGCATGAGCACTACGCAAGAGTTTCTTGATTTCATCGCAGCCAGCCCCTCGTCCTATCACGCGGCTGAAGAGGTGGCGCGCACGCTCGTCGCCGCCGGCTTTAGCCGCCAAGATGAGTCTGCCGAATGGTCAGCAGCACCAGGCGGTCATGTCATGGTCCGGGGTGGTGCGGTCATGGCATGGTATGTCCCCGAAGGTGCCGGCCCGGATTCCGGTTTCCGCATTATCGGCTCCCACACCGATTCACCCGGCCTGGCTCTCAAGCCCACCCCGGACTTCGATTCCGCAGGGTGGCAGCAGGTAGCCGTCGAGGTCTATGGCGGGGTGCTTCTCCACAGCTGGTTCGACCGCGAGCTCACCGTCGGCGGCCAGGTCATCACGAAGGATGGCAGCCGCCACTTGGTCAATACCGGCCCCTTGCTGCGCTTGCCTTCCTTGGCGATCCACCTCTACCGCAAAGATGAGTTCAAGCCGGATCGCCAGCGCCACATGCAGCCGGTGCTCTCCGTGGGTACTCCGGAGACGTCGGTGATGGGGGTCGTCGGCAAGCAGCTTGGCGTAGACCCAGAGGATATCGCTTCCTTCAACCTGATTACCGCGGATGCCCAGCGCGGTGAGGTCTTTGGCGCCGGCGAAAAGCTCATCGCTGCCGGGCGCATGGACAACCTTTCTTCCGTTCATGCTTCGCTGCGTGCCCTGCTCGCTGCTGCAAAGAACGCCGATTCCATCGAGCACAAGGACGTCCTCGTCATGGCGGCCTTTGATCACGAAGAGGTGGGCTCCTCTTCGCGCTACGGCGCAGGTGGCCCGATCCTGGGGGATATCCTGACCCGCACCGCCCGTGCCCTCGGCGCAAACGAGGAGCAGCGTTTCCAAATGTTTGCGCGCTCCAGTTGTGTCTCGGCCGACGCCGCGCACTCCGTGCACCCCAACTACGCCGAAAAGCACGATCCCACGCATCACCCGATCATCGGCCAAGGCCCGGTGACCAAGATTAACGGCAACCAGCGCTATGCTTCCGACGCTAATACCGTGGCCCTGTGGGAATCTGCCTGCCGCCGTGCGGGTGTTCCGGTCCAGCGCTTCGTGGGAAATAACGATGTCCCGTGTGGCTCCACCATCGGGCCGATTTCTGCCACCCGTCTGGGCATCCCCACCGTTGATGTGGGAGTGCCGATGCTCTCGATGCACTCGATCCGTGAGCTGGTAGGCGAGCGTGACCAACTATGGCTTGGTGACGCCCTTGAGGCATACTTGGTTGGTTAATCCTTGCCCCTAACTTTGTGAAAGGTTTTTCACGCTATGGCTTATTCTGGCCCCTTCCGCTACGGCGACCGCGTGCAGCTCACGGATGCCAAGCGGCGTCATTACACCATCGTCCTCGAGGAGGGTGGCCAGTTCCATTCGCACAAGGGCATCATCAACCACGATGACATCGTCGGCATGGATGAAGGCTCCGTCATCGATTCGACGCTGGGCAGCTCCTTCCTCTTGTTCCGCCACCTCATGGTGGATCACGTCTTGTCGATGCCGCGCGGCGCCGCGGTGATTTACCCCAAGGACTCCGCGCAGATCCTGGTCGAGGGCGATATCTTCATGGGTGCGCGCGTGCTGGAAGCCGGCGCCGGTTCCGGAGCACTCTCAATGACCCTCTTGCGCGCCGTAGGGCCAGAAGGCCACGTTTTCTCCTATGAGGTGCGCGATGATCACTTGGAATACGCCGTGAACAACGTCGCCGAATACTTCGGTGAGCAGCCCGAGTGGTGGAGCCCGCGGCTTGGCGATTTGGCCGATGTGACCGTCGAGGAGCTCGGCGGCCCCGTGGACCGCGTCATCCTGGACATGCTCGAACCCTGGGAGCACCTCGAGAAGGTGCGCGATATCCTCATCCCCGGCGGTGTCTTCATGACTTATGTGGCCACCGTGCCGCAGCTGATGAAGGTGATGGAGGGAATCCGCGAGCTGAAGTGCTTTACGGAGCCGCGCGCCTGGGAGTCCCTCGTGCGTGAATGGAAGGTGGAGGGCTTGGCCACCCGCCCGGAGCACCGCATGAACGCGCACACCGCGTTCCTGATCTGGACGCGCCGGCTTGCCGACGGCGTCACCCCGCCCCGCCCGCAGCGCCGCGCCCGAAAATAAGCCCTCACGTTAAACGTGGCGCACCGCGCGCTAGGGTGGACTTTATGAACGATGCCACTCATTCCCAGGAACTTGGCCAGCAGCGCCGCCAGATAGAGCAACTGGCTGAGCGCAATGCCAAGCTTGCTGCCCTGTTGAAGGATGCGCGCACGAAGCTTCAGCAGATGCTCGCGGAGGTGGACGCTCTTGCAGAGCCTGCCTCCACGTACGGCGTCTTTCTTGGCTATTCCGGGCGCGCACACGATTCGCGCCGCGACGCTGAGGTATACACCAACGGCCGCGCCATGCGGGTGAAGATTTCTCCGAACCTGGAGCCAGGCTCCTTAGAAGTCGGGCAGCAGGTCCGCTTGGGCGAAGGATTCGTGGTGGTGGAGGGCTGTGCCCCGGTGAGTACCGGCGCGCTGGCGACGCTCCAGGAGCGTCTAGGCACCGACCGCGCGGTGGTTATCAATTCCGCGGGCGAAGAGCAGGTGGTGCTGCTCGGCACGGTGCTGCGCGATACCGTCCGTGCCGGCGATACCCTTCTGGTCGAGCCGAAATCAGGCGTGGCCACCGAGCGCGTGCATAAGACTGAGGTAGCGCAGCTCACGCTGGAAGAAGTCCCGGACGTATCCTACGAGGACATCGGTGGTTTGGACGAACAGATTTCACTCATCCGCGATTCGGTCGAGCTGCCTTTCCTCCACCCAGAGCTCTACCGCCAATACGATCTCCAGCCGCCGAAGGGCGTGCTGCTCTATGGCCCACCTGGCTGTGGCAAGACGCTCATCGCCAAGGCGGTCGCGCATTCTCTGTCGGCGTCCCTGGGCGCTACTGCCCCCAGCTACTTCCTCAACGTGAAGGGCCCAGAACTGCTCAACAAGTTCGTGGGTGAGACTGAGCGTCGCATTCGCCTCATCTTTGAACGCGCCCGCGAGCTTGCCTCCGAGCCCACTGCGGATGGCAGCCAGCGGCCAGTCATCATCTTCTTCGATGAGATGGAATCCATCTTCCGCACGCGCGGCTCCGGTGTGTCCTCCGATATGGAAACCACCGTTGTCCCGCAGCTGTTGACGGAATTGGACGGCGTCGAAAAGCTCAGCAATGTCATCGTCATCGGTGCCACCAACCGCGAGGAGCTCATCGACCCCGCCATCATGCGCCCGGGGCGCCTCGACATCAAGATCCGCGTCAACCGGCCCACCAAGCAGGGCGCGCGCGAGATCTTTGCCCGCCATTTCCCGGAATCTGTCCCGCACGAGGGCGAGCTTTCCCAGCTCATCGATACCGCAGTGGAGGATCTCTACGCGGAGCGCCCCTTCGTCACGCTGCACTTCTCCAACGCTGATCCCCGCGTGCTGCACTACCGGGATTTCGTCTCCGGCGCGATGATCGCCAACATCGTCTCCCGCGCAAAGAAGTTGGCTATCAAGGAGGCTTTGGACGAAACCAACGCTGCGGAGGGTAAACAACCCGCAGGCATCACCGCCGCGCACCTGCACCAGGCCATTGCTGCGGAACAAGCAGAATCTGAGTATGTACCGACATCCGCCAACCCGGAGGAGTGGGCCAAGATCGTCGCCGGGACCTCCGCCGGCGCGCATGTCACAGGGGTCGAATTGATGGGAGTAAAACCTTGAGCCGTGTCCTAGGAACCGAAACCGAGTACGGAATCTCCACGCCGTCGAACCCGGCGTTGTCACCAATCGTGACGTCCACGCACGCGGTAGTGGCCTATGCCGCCCTGCATACCGGTGCGCGCTCCCGCTGGGACTTTCGGGAGGAGCACCCGCTGCGCGATAGCCGCGGCTTCGATCTCAAGCGCTACCACACCGTGCCCGTGGTGGACCCAAACGCGCTGGGTGTGGCCAACGTGGTCACGGCCAACGGAGCCCGCTTCTACGTGGATCACGCCCACCCCGAGTACTCTTCGCCGGAGTGCACGAATGCCTGGGACGCCATGGTCTACGACGCCGCCGGCGACCTCATCCTGCGACGCGCAGCAGATGCCGTGGCATCTCTGACTGCCCAGGGCACATCAGTACTGGCCACGCACGATCCCTGCCCGCCGCTGAAGTTTTACAAGAACAACGTGGACGGCAAGGGAGCTTCCTACGGCAGCCACGAAAACTACCAGTACTCCCGGGAGACTGATTTCGACGACATCGCCCAAGGTCTGATCCCGTTCTTCGTCACCCGCCAAGTGGTCACCGGTGCTGGCCGCATGGGCCTGGGCGCTGATGGTGAGGAACCGGGTTTCCAGATTTCGCAGCGCGCCGACTATATCGAGCAGGAGATTTCCCTGGAAACCACGCTCAACCGCGGCATCATTAACACCCGTGATGAACCGCATGCGGTGGCAGAGGACTTTGGCCGCCTGCACGTCATCATCGGTGATGCCACGATGTCCCATACCTCGACGCTGCTCAAGCTGGGCATGACGTCACTGGTGTTGGACGCCATAGAGGAAGGCGTTGACTTCAGTGACCTGCGCCTGAAGGACCCCGTGGCAGAGGTCCAGCGAGTCAGCCGCGACCTCACCCTGACTCATCAGCTGGAGCTTCACGACGGCCGCCGCCTCACCGCCCTCGAGATCCTCGCCGTCTACCGGGAGCGGGTCACTTCGAATTCGGAGTCAGATGAGAAGGTTCTTGCCGCCTGGGACGAGGTCGTGTCGCTCTTGGCGGACAACCCGTTGAAGGCGGCCCATCTGCTGGATTGGGTAGCCAAGTACCGCTTGATTAAGGGATACCTCGACCGTCGCGTGGCTGCAGATGACCCGAAGCTGGCGCTCATCGATCTGCAGTACACCGATATTGACCCGGCCAAGTCCCTCTACCACGCGCTCGTGCGCAAGGGCCAGATGCGCACCTTGGTCAGTGAGGAGGAGATTGCTGCGGCCGCCGACACCCCGCCCACGGATACCCGCGCTTATCTGCGCGGCCACGCCACCCGCAAGTTCGGCGAAGACGTCCTGGCCGCGTCGTGGCAGTCACTAACCTTCCGAATTGGTGAAGCCGAGGGCGCCAACTCGGGAGCCGCCTGCGTGGCGCTCGATGACACCACGCGGCTCGGGCAGGATGAAGTGGGAACCTTGCTGGAATCTGCAGACAGCGCCGCCGATTTCGTCGACGGTTTGCGCCAGCTCGGGGTGCGAATCGAGTACCCTACACTGTATTAGCGCAGCAAACCTCCACTCGCGAAAGGAGCTCTGACAATGAGCGGACAGCAGTCTCAGATCAATGCCGGCGGCGGCAACGGTGAGGGAGGAGACTCTCAAGAGTTCGACGCTGGACAAGTCAGCATAAACAGCGCCGGAACCGATGATCTCCTCGATGAGATCGATGGGCTCCTGGAATCCAATGCCGAGGAGTTCGTGCGCTCCTACGTCCAAAAGGGCGGCGAATAAAGGTGGAACAGCGCTCCGGTAGCGCCCCTGTCTACGCACGGCGGATCATGGGCATCGAAACCGAGTACGGAATCACGGCGAGTGCTTCCCATGGCCAGCGAGTCATGTCCCCGGATGAGATAGCTCGCGTACTTTTCCGGCCCATCGTGTCGAAGTACTCCTCCTCGAACATCTTTAGCCCCAACGCCTCGCGCCTCTACCTCGATGTCGGCTCCCACCCGGAGGTCGCCACCGCTGAATGCGATAGCCTGAGCCAGCTCATCGCGTACGAGCGCGCTGGCGATGCCATGGTCAACCGCATGGCCGTACAGGCGGAGGAAGCCTTGGCTGCGGAGGGGGAGAAGCGCGCCGTCTACTTGTTCAAGAATAACGTCGATTCTGCGGGCAATTCCTACGGCTGCCACGAGAACTACCTCATTGGCCGCCACGTCGTGCTCAAGGACCTCGGCAAGGCCCTCCTGCCGTTCATGATCACCCGCCAGCTCATTTGCGGCGCCGGGATGATTAAACCTGCCAAGGGCGACGAGCCTGCGCGTTTCGTGCTTTCACAGCGCGCCGACCAAGTGTGGGAGGGCGTGTCTTCTGCGACGACTCGCTCACGCCCCATCATCAACACCCGCGATGAACCGCATGGTGATTCGAAGCGTTTCCGCCGCATGCACGTTATCGTCGGCGACTCCAACATGGCGGAGCCCACGATGGCGCTCAAAGTAGGCTCCACGCTGCTCATGCTGGAGATGCTAGAGGCTGGCTTTGAGGTACCGGAGCTTTCGGTGCTTGATCCAATTCAGCACATCCGCACCATCGCGCTCGATTCCACCGGCCGCACCGAGCTTCCGCTCGAGGGAGGCGGCAACACCACCGCGCTCGCAATCCAGCAAGAACTGTGTGCCGCCGCAGAGCGTTGGCTGGAGCACCGCGAGGACACCGGGACACCAACGGCTGAGCTCGCACGCGTCGTCGATCTCTGGAAGCGCACCCTCCAGGCCATTGACACACAAGACTTTTCCGCGGTCGACCGCGAGATCGATTGGGTGATTAAGCGCGGCCTGCTGAACCGCTACCGCGAGCGCCTGGGCGGAGATTGGGCGCACCCCAAGCTGGCCCAGATTGACCTGACCTACCACGACATTCGCCCTGGGCGCGGTCTCTACAGCGTGCTGGAGCAGCGCGGCATGGTGGAACAGTGGATCGATGATGCAGCAATCAATGCCGCCGTCGATACCGCACCGCAGACCACCCGTGCCAAGCTGCGCGGCGAGTTCCTCGCCGTTGCCCGCGAGCTCAATGCCGCTGTGACGGTGGATTGGACGCGGATGAAAGTCAACCGCCCAGAACCCATGACCGAAGAGTTCTCCGACCCCTTCGTATCCGAGGACCCGCGCTTAGACGGGTTGTTAGACTACATGCGTTCGCACCAAGGTGCTTAAGGCCCCGAACCTCAACAAGGAACCTGCCATCATGCCGTCAGCAGATCGCACTGCGGCTCGGACACCAGTCCGAGATCGAGCCATCGAAAGGCTCACCAACCTCACCTTTGCCCTCCACGGCGCAGCGCACCAAGGCGGCGTTCCCGACCGCAGCGCTGCCTGGATTCGCACCAACGTCGAGGGTTATCAATCCCGCAGCGACGAGGCCTTTCAGAAGCAGCTTTCCCGCGACATTGTGACGCTGCAACGCGCCGGAGTGCCGGTGGTGCACAGCAGTGGTGTGGAAGGCTCGCTGTATCGCCTTGATCCTGAGAGCTACCAGCTGCCTCCCGTGGACTTCACACCCGAGGAAGCCATGGTGTTGGGCGTTGCCGGCGGGATTGGCACCCCGGGCGGTTTGAGTGATTTCAGCTTGTCCGCGTGGACAAAGCTAGCGGCCTCGGGAGCCTCCCGCGACCTGCGCGGCGCGCCGGTATATACCGCGGTCAACGACATGACCAGGCTGAGCCCAGAGCTCGTCACCGGGGTGATTACCGCCGTGCGTGCGGGGCTGCGCATCTCCTTTGATTACTTTGCCACGCCCTCAGCCGAGCCGGTTCGCCGCCACATGGACCCGTGGGGGCTGGTCAATCACCGTGATCGCGTCTACCTCGTCGGGTGGGATGTGGACCGGGAGGCACCCCGGACCTTCCGCGCCACCCGCGTGGACAACGTCAGGCGCTCGCGCGCTGCGGCCACCCACCTCGAGCCCACCGCGCCGCTGCAAGATCTCGTCGTGGAAGCGCTGGATCGGGGAGACACCGTCGATGCCCTCCTTGAGGTACCAGATGGCCAGGCCGCGGAGCTTGTCGACGCCGGACGCAGGCGCTCAGATGGCCTCCTTGAGCTGACGGGCGTGCGCCGCGATTGGCTGGTGCGCACCGCCGCGGGATATGCACCAGATATCGTCGTGGTTGAGCCAGAAGAAGTTCGCTCCGACATCATCGCGCTCTTGAGCGGGGAGGAATCGCACCATGGCTGATCAACCTCGCAAGCTGCAGTCTCTTGTTCGCTCCCTCAACCTCATCCCATACCTGCGCAACCACCCAGGGTTGACCCCGATGGAAGCGGCCGAAGACTTGGGAATGACTCCCACTGAGCTTAAAGATGCCGTCGATAGGCTTTTCTGCTCTGGGGTGGGCCGCAATACTGAAGACCTCATCGACTTAAGCTTCAGTTACCGCGACGGCATCGAGATTTACAACGACCAGGGTCTGACCCAGGCCCTGCGTCTGACCCCAACTGAGGCCGGCGCGTTGTTGCTGACGCTCGAGTCCCTCGAGGCAATGCCGGGGCTTGTCGACGTTTCCGCGGTTCACTCTGCCGCCGCGAAGCTGCGTGAGATCATGGATGAAAAGACCGCCGCCATCTACGATTCCCTGGCCACAACGGATCCGGAGGAATCTCAGGTACAGGCGGCGTTGGCGGGGGCCGTCGACAAGCGCCAGCAGGTCCGTTTCACCTATTGGAGCATGTCCTCCAACCGCACCAGCGAGCGCACCGTGCACCCGGCACGAATCTTCATCGTGGATGGCGAACCCTATTTGGTGGCCTGGGATGATTCGGTGGGGGAGCACCGCACGTTCCGCTTGGACCGCATGAGCGATGTTGAGGTACTCGACGCCAGCGCGACCCCGCACGTGCGCAAGCTGGATTTCAACCCCGATTCCCCCTTTGGTCTAGATCACACTTTCGTTGCGCAGCTGGAGATTCACCAAGATTTCACCTGGCTCGCAGAGCACTACGACATCACGCTCGGCGACACACTGGAAAATGGGCTGATAGCTGCAACAATGCCCGTCGGCTCTGAAGCATGGTTTAGCCGTTTCGCCCTCGGCCAAGCCGACCGAATGCGGGTCGTGGGGCCGCAAAAGCTTGTTGACGCCATTTCGGAGCATAGAAATCGGGCGCTGGAGCGTTATACTCAACTGCCAGACTAAGAGCTCTCCTGCGTGCGTCCCGTACAGCGCTGCTGCATGGAACCGTACGCTTCATCAACCTAGAAAGAAGGGGCACCCTCAATGACCGTGGGACCTTTGGAAATCGGCCTTGTCGTTCTCGTCATCGTGCTGTTGTTCGGCGCCAAGAAGCTGCCGGAGCTAGCTCGTTCGATGGGCCGCTCCATGCGCATTTTTAAGTCCGAAGTCAAGGAGATGAAGGAGGAGAACAACACTCCCGAGCAGCAGGCCCAAATTGCTGCATCGAAGAAGAACGATGAGGACTTCTGGAACAGCCCGGAAATGCAGCCGCGCGCATCCAAGCCGGTTGATGGAAATCAGAACTAATCATCTTTCTCGGTAGGCACACCACGCTCAAGGGACTTGGAACTCCAAGGGCGTGTGTGCCGCTGTGGGCTTTCTAGGGAGGCATTGCATTGAGTACCGCGAGTACACCGCCGAATCCCGCGTCTAGCGCACGCAAGCAAAAGTGGATCTCAAAGCTGCGCCGCAAGCCCAAGAATCCTACGGGGGAGATGACCCTAGTCCAACATCTCCAAGAACTGCGTCGGCGCATCGTGATTTCCTTGCTTGCTCTCGTGGTAGGCACCATCATCGGATTCATTTGGTATCAAAACGCTCCGTTCAATATGGCGCCGCTGGGCGAGATCTTGCGTGGGCCCTATTGCTCGCTGCCTGAGGAAAAGCGCATCTCTTTCACCGCGGATGGCGAATGCCGCTTGCTTGCCACCAGCCCCTTCGAAATGCTGCTGCTGCGCCTCAAAGTGGGCGCGTTGGCTGGCGCAGTAATGTCCTCACCTGTGTGGCTCTATCAAATATGGGCATTCATTGTGCCCGGTCTGCATAAGAACGAGCGCCGTTTCACCTTCTTTTTTGTCTCCACGGCGGTAGTTCTCTTCGTGCTTGGCGCGCTTCTTGCCTACTTCATCCTTTCCGTGGGTTTGGAGTTCCTCATGGGCATGGGCTCGGAGTACCAGACCGCGGCACTAACCGGTGAGCGCTATTTCTACTTCCTGCTGACGTTGCTCCTCATCTTCGGCGTGAGCTTTGAGATCCCACTACTCGTGGTATGCCTCAATGTGATAGGTGTCCTGGAATACGATGACGTCAAGGACAAGCGCCGCATCATCATTGTCGCCATCATGATCTTCGCTGCGGTGGTGACACCCGGCCAAGAACCTTTTTCGATGTTGGTCTTGGCCGGTGCCCTCGTACTCCTCGTGGAATTGGCCTTCCAGTTCTGCCGCATCAACGACAAACGCCAGAAGCGCCAGCGCCCAGACTGGATGGATCTGGATGATGAAACTGCCTCGTCCTTGGACGAAGGTCCGGGTGCCATAGGTGCACCAACTCCGGTGTCTGCATCAACGAGCGTTTCTGTGTCTTCGCGGCCGGTATCTTCCCACCCCGTCCCTCCAGCTGCGGCCGGTGACGTTCAGGCACCAAAGGCCCATCAGGCCAATACCCAGCCCCCGCAAAGCGGTTTCTTCGACGACGTTCTATAGCCTGTTGAGGCTCCTGCCCTAGCTCTTTGTTTAGGGGCCGGGGCCAGCGCGCTAGTTCGCGGTGCCTGACAGGTACCCTGGGGACTTATGACACTGACGCATCTGGACGAGTTCACTCAAGCCCTGCTGTACTCACTGGATGACTTCCAGATTGAAGGATGCCAAGCCGTCGAAGCCGGCCACGGTGTTCTGGTCTGTGCTCCCACCGGCGCGGGCAAAACGGTCGTTGGTGAGTTCGCCGTGTCCCTGGCGCTGCGCCAAGGCACCCGCTGTTTCTACACCACGCCCATCAAGGCGCTGAGTAACCAGAAGTACCACGACCTGGTTGAGGCACACGGCGAGGATGCGGTCGGACTGCTGACCGGTGATGTCTCCATCAACTCTTCCGCGGACATCCTCGTGATGACCACTGAGGTTTTGCGCAACATGATTTATGCGGGCTCAGGCGCATTGGACCGCTTGACCCACGTGGTGATGGATGAGATCCACTTCTTGGCGGATGCCTCGCGCGGCGCGGTATGGGAAGAGGTCATCCTCAACCTGGAGGAGCACGTCTCCATCATCGGTCTGTCGGCAACGGTGTCCAACTCCGAGGAGTTCGGCCGGTGGCTAACCACCGTGCGCGGAGATACCAAGGTCATCGTCACCGACAAGCGCCCCGTACCGCTGGACCAGTGGATGATGGTGGGGCGCAAGATCTACCCACTTTTCGAGCCCGATTCAGGCGGCCAGGTCAATGCTGAGTTGGCGCGGCGTATCCAGCGCCTAGAAGCAGGAGACAGCGATGACGGCCGCGCAGACTATGCACAAAACCGCGCGAGCTTCCGTGCACGTGCCCGGCACAAAGGCGGCGGACGCAACGACCGAAACAAGGATCGGCGCAGCGGCGCACCCCGCGCGCAGGACCGCTACCGGCCGCTGGGCCGTCCAGAGGTACTCAAAGAACTACAGGCAATGGAGATGCTGCCGGCGATTACCTTCATCTTCTCCCGAGCAGGCTGCGATGGCGCTTTGTATCAGTGCCTGCGCTCCCGCATGGTGTTGACCTCCCAAGAGGAGGCAGCTGAGATTAAGGCCATCGTCGATAAGGGCGTGGAAGGCATTCCGGAAGAAGACCTCAAGGTTCTTGATTTCAAGCGATGGCGCGAGGCGCTTTCGCGTGGCTTCGCCGCCCACCATGCGGGTATGCTGCCAGCTTTTAGGCACATCGTGGAGGAGCTCTTCGTCAAAGGCCTGGTTCGTGCGGTCTTTGCCACCGAAACGTTAGCCCTAGGAATCAACATGCCGGCGCGCACGGTGGTCCTTGAGAAGCTCGTGAAGTTCAACGGCGAGGCACACGTGGACCTGACACCGGGCCAATACACGCAGCTCACCGGCCGCGCGGGCAGGCGTGGCATCGATACATTGGGCAATGCCGTCGTGCAGTGGGCACCCGCCATGGATCCCACCGCGGTGGCGGGGCTCGCATCGACCCGCACTTATCCGCTCATCTCTACCTTCGAACCCGGCTACAATATGGCCATCAACCTGCTGGGCATGCTCGGCTTCGATGACTCTCTGCGCCTGCTGGAGAAGTCCTTTGCGCAGTTCCAGGCGGATGGTTCCGTCGTGGAAGAAACGCGCGAGATTGAGCGCGCTGAGCATCGCGTCCGCGAGCTACGGGCACAGTTGGATCAGGCCGTAGATAACTTGGCACCGCCGACAATTGATGGTGAAGACCCGGCGGAGATCCTCATGGACTATATGAGGCTGCGCCGCGCACTGACTGAGGAAGAAAAGTCAGCGCGTGCCTCCAAGAGGGAAGAGAGGAGCAAGGAGGTCGCGGCGGTCCTTGCCCGCTTGCAGGTGGGTGAGGTCATCGCTATCGCAACGAAGAAGCGTCCAACCCTGGCAGTTGTCATCACCCCGGCAAACCAGACCGCCGATCCACGCCCCTGGGTCACCACGGAGACCGGATGGTCAGGCCGCATCGATGCAGCCGGTATAGATAATCCGCCAATTGTGGTCGGCCACATGAAGCTGCCGCGTGCGGCGCAGAAGAATCCGCGTCGGCATACCAAGTACGTTCAGGATGCCTTCAAACGCGACTACTACAAGCGGCCTAAGAAGATGCGCACTGAGCCGCGCAATCGTCCCAACAAGAAGATCGCGCAGCTGCGCGATGCCCTCCGCGAGCACCCGGTGCACAATTGGCCGGCGACCGACCGCGAGCAGCTAGCTGGTGTGGCCCAAAAGCTCGCCCGACGCGAGCGCGAGCTCCACAAGTTGGAAGCCAAGGTGGAGCGCGCCACAGATACCCTCGGCCGCACTTTCGAGCGCATCGTGGACCTGCTGGCGGAGATGGATTACGTGGAGTTTGAAGGCTATGGCGAGGACCGCGAGCCGGTCATCACGGACGAAGGCGAGCGCTTGGCCAAGATCCATTCCGAATCCGACCTACTGGTGGCACAATGCCTCAAGCGGGGTATCTGGAATGACCTTGACCCGGCAGAGCTGGCCGGCGTTGCCTCCCTGTGCGTCTTCGAAAACCGCAAGGCCACCCGCGGCGAACCAGGTGCGGCTAGCGACGACATGGCGGACGCCATGAACGCAACGTGGCGCATCTACACGGAGCTTGTCAGCGATGAGAAGCGCCATAATCTGCCACAGACCCGTGAACCGGAGCCCGCCTTCGCGCTGGCGATCCACCAGTGGACGGCGGGCGCACCCTTGGCCTATTGCATGGCCGCTGCCAACGAGTCCGGCGCAGAGCTGACTCCAGGCGACTTCGTCCGTTGGTGCCGCCAGGTCATCGACCTGCTCCAGCAGGTAGCCAAGACAGGCTACGAAGAAGAGATTCGCCGCAATGCCCGGCGCGCCATTGACGCGATTCAACGAGGCGTTGTCGCCATCGGTGCTTAATTTCCTTCGACCAAGTCCAGCATCGCGGTGGCTGCCGCCGCGATGGCCTTGCGGTGGGGCGCGACCAGCGCCACCGTGGCTAGCTTCAGGTTTCTCCCCAATGGGTTGAGGATGAGGGCTTGTGTGCCGATGATGGCGGCGTCGACAAGCGCTGGCCCACCCGAGTCACCCTTGACTGCCGGAATCGTGTTGAAGACAAATCCGGCGGGGGAGACAGTGGTGCGGAAGTCGATGGACCACGTGCGAAAGAAGGGCAGTAGAAACAACCCCGTTCGCTTCTGTGCGCGGCGGGACTTTCCGCCATATCCCCAGGTGCTGACTGGCGCGCGAAAATGCGGTGTGCTTTTAGCGAGCCCCGGAAGGTCCCGGGGCGGTGCTGGTTTATCAAGCAGGCACACAGCTATATCGGTCCCGTCAATCGTGCGCACGGCGGTGATCCGCCGGTTGAACCCGCCACTAACTCTGTAGTGATCACCACCGCCCACGCCATCGCGAAAGAAGTGCGCGCAAGTCAGAACCAACCGGGTTGACTGCTGGGTGCGGGGGTTTAAGGATGCATCGATGAGCACACCCGAGCAATAGCTACCGCGGGTGCGTATCTTGACGGCTGCGGGATAGGAATTCACGGCGCCCAGCTTAACTGGACGAAGGCGAGCGGTAGGCTAACTGCCATGACTGATTATGCTTCCCGCTTGAGCCGCGCCCGCGCGATTGCCGCTGCCAAGAATATCGATGTGTTGCTCGTGGGTACCGGCGCAGAGTTCGCCTATCTTACGGGCTCCTGGGTCTCTTCCCATGAGCGTTTGACCTGTCTGGTCATCCGTCCCGATGCCGAACCGATCATCGTCGCACCCAGCACCGACATCGAATCGCTTCAAGGCGTTGCTGCCCAGCTGGTGGGATGGAGCGATGGGCAGGACCCTTATGCACTGGCCTTAGACGGTACGCATCCCACCACCGTGGCTGTGGGCTCTTCGCTAACTGCGGACCACGTATTGCGTTTCCAGTCCACGATTCGACGCTACGTAGAGCCGTCTTCGCTATCTTCAACGGATGCTCCACATGTGGAGTATGTGCTTGCTACCGAGGCGCTGGCTGGGCTCTTTAGCCGCAAGGACCCAGATGAAGTGGCGGAGCTGCGCGCTGCGGCAGTGGCTATCGATGCCGTCCATGCAGAGGTGCCACGTCTCCTGCAGCCTGGCCGCACTGAGGCCGACGTAGCGGCAGATTTGCGCGAGCTTATCTTGCGCGAGCACAAAGAGGTGGACTTCATCATCGTTGGTTCCGGCCCGAATGGTGCGAACCCGCACTATGACTATGGGGAGCGCGAACTCAGCGCTGGTGATCCCGTGGTGGTGGATATCGGGGGCACGTTGCCCTCCGGCTATCACTCTGATTGCACACGCACCTACGTGGTAGGCGCGGATCCTTCTGCGGCGCCTGCTGATTTCCAGGAAGCCTATGCGGTGTTGGAAGAGGCCCAAGCTGCCGGGCGAGCTGCCGCACGGCCCGGGGCGACTGCCCAGGAGATCGACCGTGCGACACGCAGTGTGATCGAAAGCGCCGGCTGGGGTGAGTACTTCACGCACCGCACCGGACATGGCATCGGCTTGTCGACGCACGAGGAGCCCTTCATCATGGAAGGAAACGAGCTGGAGCTTGCAGAGTCCATGGCCTTCTCGATCGAACCTGGTATCTATGTACCCGGAACGTGGGGCATGCGCCTCGAGGACATCGTGGTGACCACCGAGTCCGGCTACGAGTCTTTGAACCAAGCTCCGAGGGGGTTGCGTTAATGGGCGCGCTATTGATTCTTGGTGGGCGCAGCGATATTGGCGGCGAGCTTGCACGCCGGTTGTGCGCAGGCCGCCCGGTAGTACTTGCCGCGCGGGGTGAGCACGGCATGGATGAGCTCACCTCAGAGCTTCTGCGCAACGGAGCAACGTCCGTTCACACGCTTTCCTTCGATGCCGCGGATGTTTCCTCCCACCGCGCAGTTATCGAGCAAGCTGCAACGCTGGCGGGTGAGGACATCACGACGGCGGTTGTCGCCTTCGGAATCTTGGGTGACCAGGAGCAAGCTGAGCACGACGAAGCCCATGCCTTCGACATCGCTCTGGTTGATTATGCCGCGCAGGTATCTATGCTCACCGTGCTGGCCGACGTCATGAAAAGAGGCCACATCGTGGCCTTTTCCTCCATTGCGGGCTGGCGTGCACGGCGGGCCAACTATGTCTATGGCTCAACCAAGGCTGGCCTCGATGCCTTCTGCCAAGGTCTGGCGGATCGCCTGCAGGGCAGCGACCTAGCGCTGATCACCGCGCGCCCCGGTTTCGTTATCGGGTCCATGACACAAGGGATGAAACCCGCGCCCCTGTCGGTGACACCTGACGTAGTCGCACAAGCTGTGGTCAAGGCCGTCGAATCCTCGTCGGGTTCGCGGCCGGTGTCCCGCACGCTGTGGATCCCACGGACGCTTCAGCTGTTGGCCTGGGTCATGAAGCTTGTCCCGCGCCCCATCTGGCGGCACATGCCGCGCTAGCGATGTCCGAGCGCGGGGGAATTGGCATCGAAGATGAAGCCGCGCGGAGCAAGGACTCGGAGCACGACGTCCGCATCGCCCTCCGCCAAATCGTGGATGACCAAGCCCTGCCACGGAGTAACGGTGATCGCTGCTCCCAGCTGAGCAATGAGCCCTGCGTACTCTGCGGGCAACACGCCATCTTGGAGGCCCGCGCCGAGATCGACGCGGCCGGGCGCAGTGTGTTCGGTTAACCAACCAATGGGCACATCCGATTGCGCGAGTCCGGCAGGTGTAGCCGAGGACAACCGGTCAATGGCCTCTGGATTCTCAGCGGAGACCTCGTCCACGTAGTCCACGAGCTGCGAAATCGCGTCGCATAATCCCAGCGCCGGTCCAGTTGCTGCCCCCTCACGGATGAGGCGTGCGGAGTCGGCTTCCTCGACCTGCCCTGCACTGCCGCCGGATAGTTGGAGTCCCGCCGCCACGCCGTGTGCGAGGAGATCGCCAGCACCACCATCGACGCCGAAGACCGCAGCGCGGGTGATAGCCGGGGAGGTTCCTTCCTCTTCAGATAAGGCATCAGCAACGCGCTGCGCTACCCGGCGCGCCTGAAGAGAGAGGGGAGAGGCCAAGACGTGGGCAGCGGCGGTGGGGAGGGGGACGTCGCCAAGCGCCTGCTCGTTACTCACGCCGCGCACACTGATAACACTGTGCTGCTCTAGGTACACATAGCCATCGCCATGTTCACGGGCGGCCTGGCCCAGTGCTAACCACTGCTCGGGCGTGACGACGCCGCCGGCGGGGTGGAAGCGCATGGTCTCGGATTCAGGATGCTTCGACTCAGTGAGGGACATGGTGCGCAAGTTTAATCGTTACGGGAGGGTCACCAGCGAACCGGCAGGTCCAGCAAGTATGGTGGGCTGCATGCCGTTTCTTCTGTTCATCGCGTACATCCTCCTCGAAACCCTGGCGTTTTGGGCAGTCGCCGAGTGGATCGGTGTGCTGTGGGCGCTGCTTGCTTTGGCGTTGACCATGCTGTTCGGGATGACGATTGCCAGCTGGGAAGTGCGCCGCATGATGGCCAGCCGCATCCGGCAGACCGAAGACGGCGTCTATGTGATGGAGGATCCCACCCCAGGCAAAACGGCCGGCAATGTTGGTCTGACCATGGTGGGCGGCATCCTGCTTTCGCTGCCTGGGTTCGTCTCCACTGTTTTTGGCGCTCTGCTCATCTTTGCGCCCACGCGCTCCATCATCCGCACGCTCCTTGCCGCATCGATGTTCAAAAAGATTGAGGACATGGGCGTGCGCGTGTACGAGGCCTCGCCCATGGCACAGCACCGCGATTCCTATGGTTCCTTCGGCACTGTTGGTGGCAGTACAGCAAGTAGCGGGATGGATCAGTCAGGCCAATCGCACGAAGTCTTGGATGAAGAAGAAATCCGCTCGTGGACCCAGCACGTTAAGCCTGAGGACTTCGAGGACGGAAGCAAGTAGTGCTCACGCTGTGCGCGCGGCTTGTTCTTGCCGCTCTGTCGGGCGCGGTCACGTATCTTTCGGTGGAACCACGCGGCTGGTGGGCCGCGGGGATCATTGGGATGGCCATGCTGGTGGCAGCGCTGGCGCCGTGGAGAAAGCCCCTGCATCTAGGGTGGGCAGCACTCATCGCCTTTGTCCATAGCGCTGTCTTGTACCTTTTCACGCTGCCGTGGATTGGTGAGCTCGTGGGCAACATGCCTTATATTGCGCTCGCTATCTTCCTCTCGCTGTACAGCATCCTCCTCGGCGTCGGTGGGGCAGCACTGCTGCGCTTGCGCTATGGGTTCGCGCTCTTTCCCTTTTTCTACGTGGCGGTGGAAATGCTGCGCTCCTCCGTACCTTTTGGAGGCTTTGCCTGGGTGCGCCTGGCATGGGGTCAGATCGAAGGACCGTTGGCCAACCTCGCCCCGTGGGGTGGTCCCGCGCTCATTACTTGTGCGGTCGTCTGCATGGGCGCGGGTCTGGTGGGGCTTGCGCGCGCGCCACGGTTGGCCTGTGCCCTCTTAGCGGTGCCGTTGCTTGCCGGACTTGTAGCTGCGCAGGGCGTGAATCGCCCTAGCCATACCACGGGTACTGTGACGGTAGCCGCTGTCCAGGGAAACGTTCCGCGGCTTGGCCTCGATTTCGCCGCGCAGCGCCGCGCGGTGCTGGATAACCATGTCCGTGTCACCGAGCAAGCGGCACAGGATGGCGCACGGCCAGACGTCGTCATCTGGCCGGAGAACTCCTCCGATATCAATCCTTTTGCCAACGACGACGCACGGGCGCTTATCGACGCCGCCGCCCACGACATCGACGCTCCCATCCTCGTCGGCACGTTAACGCGCGATGAGGTCGGTGCGCGCAACACCATGCAGGTATTCAACCCGGATGGATCGGTGGGGGAGCATCACTACAAGAAGTACCTGCAGCCTTTCGGCGAAACGATGCCGATGCGTGACTTCTTTGCGCGGATTACCGATTTGGTGGATCTCGCAGGCGACATGAAACCCGGTGACGGGCCAGGAATGGTGACCATGGCCGGGACTGCGGTCGGCGTTGCCACCTGCTACGAGGTGAGCTTTGACCAGGCCTTTCGAACCGCGATTAACAACGGGGCGCAGATTCTCACGACGCCAACAAATAACGCCACGTTCAGTGATTCCGATATGACCTACCAGCAGTTGGCCATGAGCCGTCTGCGCGCCATGGAAGCAGATCGCGCCGTCGTTGTGGCGGCCACGTCAGGGGTCTCGGCCATCGTGCACCCAGATGGTTCCGTGAGCCAGGACAGCGGCATCTTTGAACCGGCTTATCTCGAAGAAGAGCTTCCGCTCCGAGAGGGGCGTACATTTGCGGTGCGTTATGGTTCGCTCCTGCAGTGGCTCATGACTATTATTGGAACGGTCTGCGCGCTGTACGCGATCTATTCCACCCGCTTGTCCGGACGGCGCAGCGCGCCTTAAAGCAGAAACCAAAAGGAGCAAGGAACTAGTGAGCTCGACCCGCGAATCTACTCTGGTCATCATCCCCACCTACAACGAGATTGAGAACCTGCCGCTGATTACCGGCCGCGTGCGCAAGGCCACCCCGGAGGTTCACATCCTGATCGTGGACGATAACTCCCCGGACGGCACCGGAGAGGCCGCGGACAAGCTGGCCGCCGAGGATTCTCACCTGCACGTCCTTCACCGCGAGGGCAAGGGCGGCCTCCTCGGCGCCTACATCGCCGGCTTCGAGTGGGGCCTGGAGAAGGACTACCAGGTGCTCTGCGAGATGGACGCGGACGGCTCCCACGCCCCGGAGCAGCTGCATCTCTTGCTCGAGGAGATCGACAAGGGTGCTGACTTGGTGATCGGTTCTCGCTATGTGCCGGGTGGAGAGACTGTGAACTGGCCGGCCAACCGCGAGCTACTGTCCCGATTGGGCAACAAGTACATTTCGGTGGCGCTGGGCGCTGGCATCAACGACATGACCGCTGGATACCGCGCCTTCCGTCGCGAACTGCTAGAGCACCTCGACTTTGAGGAACTATCCAACGCCGGCTACATCTTCCAGGTAGATGTTGCCTTCCGCGCCATCAAGGATGGCTTCGATGTCCGCGAGGTTCCGATTACCTTCACCGAGCGCGAGCTGGGCGAATCCAAGCTGGACGGCTCCTTCGTCAAGGATTCCCTGCTCGAGGTGACCAAGTGGGGAGTCGCTCACCGCTCCGAGCAGGTCAGCGACTTCACCTCGGAAGTATCCAAGATCACTTCCCGCACAGTGAAGGATATGGAGCTTGGTTCCAAGGCCACCACGGCTAAGAATGCCGTGTCTGACTTTGTGTCCGAGGTATCCAGCCTGGTTAAAGGAATGCTCAGCCGTTAAAATCCAGCCTCCTCGAGGCAATGCACGCTGACCCCCTGAGCCTCAGATAAGGCAAATAAGCCCGAAAACCTGTCATGGTTTTCGGGCTTTTGCGGTAATAACCACAACCAGTGCTAATGTCGTAAGTGGCACTTTATCTGGTGCGCAGTGACTTGCTTCACTTCATTCTCACACTACGGATCGTTCGGCACGTACCTGCCGATGGAGGAGAGTTTGCTATGGCAACCGTAACATTCAAAGATGCGTCCCTGACCTACCCAGGAGCTAAGGAACCCACCGTCAAGAAGTTCAACCTGGAAATCGCCGATGGCGAATTCCTCGTCCTCGTCGGCCCCTCCGGCTGTGGTAAATCCACGACGCTGCGCATGCTGGCCGGCTTGGAAAACGTTACCGACGGTGCCATCTACATCGGCGACAAAGACGTCACCCACGTTGCCCCGCGTGACCGAGATATCGCCATGGTCTTCCAAAACTATGCTCTCTACCCGCACATGACCGTGCGCGAGAACATGGGCTTCGCCCTGAAAATCGCCGGCAAGTCCCAGGACGAAATTAACAAGCGTGTCGACGAAGCCGCCGCCACCCTGGGTCTTACCGAATTCCTTGAGCGTAAGCCGAAGGCCCTGTCCGGCGGTCAGCGTCAGCGTGTTGCCATGGGCCGCGCAATCGTGCGTAACCCGCAGGTCTTCCTCATGGATGAGCCGCTGTCCAACCTCGATGCCAAGCTACGTGTGCAGACCCGTACCCAGATCGCAGCCCTGCAGCGCAAGCTTGGGGTTACCACCGTCTACGTCACCCACGACCAGACTGAGGCCTTGACCATGGGTGACCGCATCGCTGTACTGAAGGACGGTTACCTTCAGCAGGTTGGCGCACCCCGCGAGCTCTACGACCGCCCCGCCAACGTCTTCGTCGCCGGCTTCATCGGCTCCCCGGCAATGAACCTGGGCACCTTCTCTGTCAAGGACGGTAACGCAACCTCCGGCCATGCTCGTATCAAGCTTTCCCCGGAAACTGTCGCTGCGATGACGCCGGAGGATAACGGTCGCATCACCATCGGCTTCCGCCCAGAGGCCCTCGAAATCATCCCCGAGGGCGAGTCCACCGATCTCTCCATCCCGATCAAGCTTGACTTCGTGGAAGAGCTTGGTTCCGACTCCTTCCTCTACGGAAAATTGGTGGGCGAAGGTGATCTCGGTTCCTCGAGCGAAGACGTCCCCGAGTCGGGCCAGATCGTCGTTCGTGCAGCCCCGAACACTGCGCCTGCCCCGGGCAGCATTTTCCACGCACGCATCGTGGAAGGCGGCCAGCACAACTTCTCGGCGTCGACTGGCAAGCGCCTCCCTTAAGCCCATATGCCGGCTGACCCGCGACACATGTCGCGAATGTCAGCACGGCTGTGGCACAGCTCTAGGCCAAAATCAGCAAAGAAGGTGGAGTGACTCGACATGAAAGAGTCCATGAGCATCACCTCATCGACGTACGCGTCGGCATTGCTGACGCTGCCTTGGGATACGCCCCTGGAACAGTGGCCCGATGATCTCATCGCCGCACTGCCCAGGGGCATTTCCCGGCATATCGTGCGTTTCGTGGGGATCAATCGCGGCATCGTCGCAGTCAAGGAGATTGGTGCGCGTACCGCTCACCACGAGTACAAGATGCTGCGTGAGCTGCAGCGCCTCGGCGCTCCCAGCGTGCGTCCCGTTGCAGTCATCACGGGACGCCAGCCGGCTGTAGAAAGCTACGGAGCGCTCACCGCAGCTCTGGTCACTGATCACCTAGAGTTTTCTCTTCCGTACCGCGAGATCTTCTCGCGGCACCTGACAGTCGTCGAAGCGGAGAAGCTCATCCGTGCCTTGTCGGTGCTTTTGGTGCGGATGCACTTGCTCAATTTCTACTGGGGTGATGTGTCGCTGTCGAATACCCTTTTCCGGCGTGATGCCGAGACTTATTCAGCCTATCTTGTCGACGCCGAAACAGGGGAGTTCCAGCCCAATCTCTCCGAGTCACGCAGGCTTTACGACGTCGACATCGCCCGCGTCAACATCATCGGTGAGCTCATGGACTTGCAGGCAGGTGAATGCCTAGATCAAGATATCGATGTTATCGCCCTCGGAAGCTTGGTCGAGAGTTCCTACCTTGAATTGTGGACAGAGCTAACTGCCGAAGAATCCGTAGATGCCAGCGAATACTGGCGCGTTTCCGAGAGGATCGACCGCCTCAACCAGCTGGGTTTCGACGTGGGGGAGCTCAAGGTCACCAAGGACGAGTCGAAACAGGTCGTGCGCATTCGCCCTGTGGTAGTCGATCCCGGCCACTATCGTTCGGAGCTGTTGAGCTTGACAGGGCTGAGCGTCGAGGAGCACCAGGCGCAACGCCTATTGGGCTCTATCCAGGCCTATCAGGCCATCGAGTGCGGCCCTCATGTTGGGCTGACCCAGGCTGCGCACTTGTGGATGACGCATGAGTATGAGCCGACCATCGCTGCGGTTCCCGTCGAGATGCTCCACAAGCTGGAACCGGCACAGATCTTCCATGAGATCGTTGACCACCGTTGGTTCCTCGCCCAAGAAAGGGGAGAGGCCGTAACCCTCCCAGAGGCCACGGCGTCCTATCTTTCTTCCGTATTGCCCGCCCGCCGCGACGAGGCTCGGCTGCTTCAGATCTCGGCCTCGGATGACGACTTGTCATAACCGCCCGTATGCCCCAACACCGCTCAATAGCTCAAGTCTATCGAGCCGCTCTCAGCCGTTTCTTATATCGTTTTGTATGTTTTAGGCCCGATTGCCCCTTAAATGGGGAGCGATCTCATGCCCGAATATGGATATAGTCACAATCGGGCGTTTTAGGCCCGATTTCTTTTGATCGTGTGGAATACCTCACTAAGGTAGGAGACAGGCTAACCAGTTCATAGTCGGATAGTGACCAGCTATGGGCCAACTGGTAGCACTGGGCAAGAGCCTTTGTCATGGAGGATCGCCCAGACATAACCGCATACGAGCCGGTTGTCTATCTACGGCTCAACATCCCGCTTTTCATCAAGAAAGATGAGGACCACATGAAGCGTCTTACTCGCATCGCATCCATCAGCATGGCTTCCATGCTGGCCGCCGCAAGTCTCGTCGCCTGCTCAGGCTCTACTGACGACGAAGGCGATGTCTACTTCCTGAACTTCAAGCCAGAACAGGATGCCGCTTACCAGGAGATCGCAAAGGCTTACACCGAAGAGACCGGCGTCAAGGTCAAGGTCGTCACCGCAGCCTCCGGCTCCTATGAGCAGACCCTCAAGGCTGAGATCGGCAAAGATGAAGCACCGACCCTCTTCCAGGTCAACGGCCCGGCTGGTTTCATCACCTGGCAAGACTACATGGCAGACATGTCGGATACCGAGGTAGCTAAGCAGCTCACCGATGACATCCCGCCACTGACCACTGAAGATGGAGAGGTACGCGGCGTCCCGTTCGCTGTCGAGGGCTTCGGCATCATCTACAACGACGAGATCTTCGACAAGTACATCGCCACCTCCGGGGCAAAGATCAAGTCCACCGATGAGATCAAGAGCTACCAGAAGCTCAAGGAAGTCGCCGAGGACATGCAGGCGAAGAAGGACGAGCTCGGCATTGAGGGCGCCTTTGCCTCCACCTCACTGACCTCCGGCGAGGACTGGCGCTGGCAGACTCACCTGGCCAACGCTCCGATTTGGCAGGAGTACCAAGACAAGGGCGTCGAGGACACCAACGAAATCGACTTCTCCTATAACAAGGAGTACAAGAACCTCTTCGATCTCTACCTGGACAACTCCACCGTCGAGAAGTCTCTTGCCCCGTCTAAGACGGTCTCTGACTCCATGGCTGAGTTCGCTCAGGGCAAGGCCGCCATGGTCCAAAACGGTAACTGGGCATGGTCCCAGATTTCCGAGACCTCCGGCAACGTAGTCAAGGAAGACAAGATCAAGTTCCTGCCGATGTACATGGGCCTGCCGGATGAGGAGAAGCACGGCATCAACGTCGGTACCGAAAACTACTTGGGTGTGAACTCGGAGGCTTCCGAGGTAGACCAGAAGGCTACCAAGGACTTCGTGGACTGGCTCTTCACCTCCGATGCCGGCAAGGAGCACGTGGTTAAGGACCTTGGCTTCATTGCCCCGTTCAAGAACTACTCCGCAGAAGACACTCCGAATGACCCGCTGGCAAAGCAGGTCGCGGAAGCTATCGACAACGAAGACCTCACCACCTACCCGTGGAACTTCCAGTACTTCCCGTCACAGCAGTTCAAGGATGACTTCGGCCAAGCCCTGTCTCAGTATGCCTCCGGCACCCTGAAGTGGGATGACGTCGTCAAGCAGTTCAAGGACAACTGGGCTGCTGAAAAGGAATCCAACTGGGGCTAAACCTTTAGTCCCATCCCCTCGCCATCCGCCTTCCCAAACGGAGGGCGGGGAGGGGAGTAGGTGAGAGGCATGGCACGTACTCGTCAGTTTGTTCCACGCCCTCAGCCCCCTCTCCTCGCCGCCATCCTTTGGGAAACGCGTGGCACCACCTGAATTTAAGGTTTCACCACCATGCAAGCAACGCTGAAGAAATACTTCCCAGTCTTTGTCTTGCCCACCCTTCTGGCATTCATGATTGCCTTCTTGGTGCCGTTTATCGTGGGTTTCTTCCTCTCCTTTACGAAATTCACCACCATCACTAACGCCAAGTGGGTTGGCATCGACAACTACGTCAAAGCTTTCTCCCAACGCGAAGGATTCATCTCAGCCTTCGGTTTCACCGTCCTCGTGGTCATTGTCTCCGTGATCACCGTCAACGTCTTCGCCTTCCTCTTGGCGTGGATGCTGACCCGCAAGCTTCGCGGCACAAATTTCTTCCGCACGGTCTTCTTTATGCCGAACCTCATCGGCGGCATCGTCCTGGGATATACCTGGCAGACCATGATCAACGCCGTGCTTTCGCACTATTCCACGACTATTAGCGCGGACTGGAAATTCGGCTACGCCGGCCTCATCATGCTGCTGAACTGGCAGCTGATCGGCTACATGATGATTATCTACATCGCCGGTCTACAAAACGTCCCGCCGGAGCTTCTCGAGGCCGCTGAGCTCGATGGTGTCAACAAGTGGGAAATGCTGCGCCACGTCACCATTCCGATGGTCATGCCGTCAATCACCATTTGTCTCTTCCTGACCTTGTCGAATTCCTTCAAACTCTTCGACCAAAACCTTGCACTGACCAACGGTGCACCTGGCGGACAAACTGAGATGGTCGCCCTCAACATCGTCAATACGCTGTTCAACCGTATGAACGTCGAGGGCGTGGGGCAGGCCAAGGCCGTCATCTTCGTCGTCGTCGTGGTCGTCATCGCGTACTTCCAGTTGCGCGCGACCCGCTCCAAGGAAATCGAGGCTTAAGTCATGACTACCAGTACTTCAGCGCAGGCCGCACCGGCCCCGAAGAAGAAGGATCACCAGCTTCCCACGGACAACCAGACCAGGATGTCCGGCGGCGCCAAGTTCGTGGTCTACGCCATCCTGGTGTTCTTTACCATCGTGTTCCTTGGCCCGATCCTTTTCATCTTCATCAACTCCTTTAAGTCCAAGTTCGCTATCTCATCCGATCCTTTCTCCCTACCCATCGGTGAAACCTGGGTCGGTTTCGAGAACTTCATGGTGGGCTTGACCAAGCAGGGCTTCCTTGAAGCGACCTTGTGGTCCTTCGTCATTACGATCTTGTCCGTCATCGTCATCGTGTTCTTCTCTGCGATGACTGCTTACTACATCACGCGCGTTAAGACCTGGTGGACGAACCTTCTGTACTACCTCTTCGTGGTGTCCATGATTATCCCCTTCCAGATGGTCATGTTCCCGACGGTCAAGATTGCAGACATGCTTCACCTCAACAACCCGATCGGCATCGTGGTGCTCTACCTCGGTTTCGGTTCCGGTCTATCGGTGTTCATGTTTGCCGGATTCGTCAAGTCCATCCCCTTGGACGTCGAGGAAGCCGCGATGATCGACGGTTGCGGCCCGCTCCAGAACTACTTCCGCGTGGTGTGGCCTATGCTTAAGCCGACTGCCATCACCGTGGCCATTCTCAACGCCATGTGGGTATGGAACGACTACCTGCTGCCGTACCTGGTCATCGGCCTGTCCACCCGCTACAAGACCATCCCGGTAGTCATCCAGTCCTTCGTTGGCTCCAACGGTAACCGCGATATGGGCGCCATGATGGCGATGCTGGTTCTGGCCATTATTCCTATCGTCATCTTCTACTTCTCCACGCAGAAGCACATCATCGAGGGTGTTGCCGCTGGCGCTGTCAAGGGCTAATCCGCAGTGCGGTAGGTTAGAAAACCATGAACCGCATGCTGGGCCCCGAATCGAAGTTCTATGCTGCTCTGAGCCTCTTCGCTGACCTCGTCATCGTTAACGTTCTCCTGGTTATCACGTGCTTTCCCGTATTCACTGGGGGAATGTCCCTACGCACCGCTCACGCGGTGACTGGTCAGATGGTTCGCGAAGAAGGTTCTCGCCGCGGCTCGGCCTTCGTTCGGGGCCTTTTGACGCGTCCCGGGGTAAACACTGCATGGTGGCTCATTTGCCTCGCCGTAGGCGCCTTGGCCGCCTATGAATTCGCCATTATCGCAAAGGCTGAGCTCGGGACGATGGGCGTAGTGCTTCGCGCTGCGCTGGTCTCAGGCCTCATTGTCATAAGCTGCATTAGCGTGTGGTTCTTCCACCTCGATGCGCCGGGGTTGAGGTTTAGCCAACGGTGCACAACGGCCATGATGAAGGCGGTAGCGCACCTTCCGCGTACGCTTCTAGCAGTGTGCCCTTGGGCACTGCTGGTGCTGTACCCACTCTTTTTCCCTGCGCAGTGGGGAGGCTACCTGTTCTTTCTCGTTGTGCTCGGTCCGGCCCTCGCAGTCTATCTCGCTGAGTTGGCGCTACAATGGCCCGAACTCAATTCCGATTCACCCGATAGCAGCGCCGCATAAGGCGCTGCGGGCAGGCTGGGCCCAAAACGAAAAATAGGGTAGTGGTATCCACTTCTTCGTGGATTCACTACCCTTGAGAATTCTATGCGGCGCGCAAAGGCTGCTAGGCCTCTCCTTCTTCCTGCGCCTTCTGCTCCTTGAGGAGGCGTGCCGCCGCGCGACGTCGCGAACGCAGATTCTCAATGCGCTCCGTCAAGAGTTCATCCAGCTCCTCAATGGAGCGACGCTCACGCAGCATGTCCCAGTGGGTCCGCGGCGGCTTCACGGGCTTGGACTCTACGCCTTCGCCCTCAACCAGAGTGCCGAGCTTACCGTTCTTGCACATCCACTCCTCGGGAATCTCCGCATCGTCAGCGAAGGGCACCTCGTAGATGTCGCCGTCTTCGGTGCGGTACTTCACCATCTGGCGCGGGGCCAAGTCGTGGTCGCGGTCGGTTTCGTAGCTCACTGCGCCCATGCGGCTGCCACGGAGTACGCGATCTGCCATGCAACATCATCCTTTTCAAGTGTTGAGGTAGGAAAGGGATCAGGGTCGACCTATATCACCCAAAGATCTATCATTATAACGAATGGCCCCTTGCCTTTGTTCCCACCCTCGGGTTAATGGGCTAAGGTGATTGAGGTGATTGGTACACAGGATCCGCAGCCCGGCACGCCGCCAAGGCGCAGCCCGGCAACCTGCCAGTGGTGTGGCAAGGAAATCGCGCAGGGCGGCCGGGGTAGGCCACGCAAGTTCTGCTCGCCATCCTGCAAGCAGCGAGCCTACGAGCAGCGCCACAACGTGGTTGGAACGCCTATTCCTGCGGATGCCGTCATCCTAACTCCAGAGAAGGCTGATCGTCTCCGCGACGGCCTCTTTGAGCTGCGGTGTTGCGCTGAGGATGTTGCTACGGCAGCGTCGGAAAGCGCCAGCGCTGAAGAGATGGAACAGCTGTGTGCTGAACTGGTCGCACTGGCTCGAAAGCTTGAGGAATTGAGATAGTACATGAAATCCTTATTAGGCAACCGCAAACTGATCGTTAGTATCTTCGTGATCCTGATTGTGGCCTCGACAGCGCTGGCCCTAGGACCACTAGTGTTTTCTTTGATCATGGGCCGCGGTGTCAAAACCGAGCCCATCAATGCGGATAAGGTCCAGGCCGCTACTACCAACGTCGATGGCGAATGGCACGTGGCGCAAGGTACGGCATATAACCACACCTCGGCAGGTTTTACTATCGATGAGATCCTCCCAGCCGATAAGCGCACGACATCGGGCTCAACCAAGCATGTCACCGGCCAGGCCATCATCAAGGACGGCACCGTTGAGAAGGCGCACATCGCCGTGGACATGGCGAGCCTGACCACGGACAAGAAGGTGCGCGACCAGAACATGAAAACAAAGCTCTTTGAGGTCACAAAGTATCCAGAGTCTACCTTCACATTGACTGAGCCCGCAGACGTCTCCGCCGTGCCTGACGACGGCTCAGTAGTCACCGTCCCACTCACAGGTGATCTCACCATCCACGGCCAGACCAAGAGCGTGAGCCAGGATTTTCAGGTGGTCCGCGATGGCGACACCATCATCTTGGGTGGCGACATCCCGATTAACCGCCTCGATTTCGGTATTGAGACTCCTGAAATGATCGCCGCGCGGATCTCCGAAACTGGCGAGATCAACGTCCGCGTCACCTTTGAGAAGTAAGATTCACTGTTCATCATGAATTCCCAACGCCTCATTCCAGTCCTGTGGATACGGCTCATCGTGCTTGCAGGATTCGGCATCTTTATTTGGTTGCAGGAGATGAAGCTCCTCGCTGCCTTCTCGGCGGTACTCGTAGCTCTTACCATCGTGCAGCTGGTGATCGCCTACCGTCAGCGCTAAAAATGATGCTTGACGCATGCACAGAAACATACCCCAATTACGTAACTGTGACTATTTAATGGCAATTTGGGCCGCCCGCTAAGCAGCCAACAGGGAGGCACAGATGAAGGTAAGCGGCCGCCAACTATAGCAACCCCGCGCACGAGACCTTATCCACAAAACAAGGAGTGGCGCGCAAAAAGGGACATCCGGAAGGTAGCAAGCAAAGGAACCTTGCAGCCCCGAAGGATTTCCCAACACAGAATCGGCAACGCCGATACGACACGCAGCCCAGAAACCAATCGCCAGCCAGCCGCCAACAGCACGCGCTGCGACCAGGGTGAAACCATGAGCGTCCACGAGAAAGTCGAGACAGTACAGTCAAGGAACAAACTCGGAACCGGGCGGCCCTGAAGGAAAGATCCCCCTCCACCCAGTGCATAAGTGATTGTCCGATAATGTACATTATGTCATTTTAACGACGCTTCCACTCCCCAGCTTTCAACCGCTAGTCGCTCGCTTTGAATTTTTCACTCAATGAGACTTTCATTTCACCCGGTGAGACGGTAGTGTTTCCTCCATAACCAATCAAGCTATTGAAATTTTCAAGGAGGGCGCCTCTCACATGACCGCCGTCAACACCACGCTGCCGAAGTCAGCGGGCGCAACACAGCGACTCACCAAACGTGATCGTGTTCGTATTGCCGTGGCTTCGACCATTGGCACGACCATCGAGTTCTACGACTTTTATATCTATGCCACGGCAGCCGTAGCCGTCTTTCCTTTTCTCTTCTTCCCGAAGACCGAGGATCCCACCGTCGCCCTGCTCCAGTCCTTCGCCACCTTCGGCCTGGCCTTCATCGCACGTCCGCTGGGCTCGTTGCTCTTCGGGCACTTCGGCGATCGCGTCGGCCGCAAAGCCACGCTCGTCGGTGCGCTCCTGACAATGGGCATCGCCACCTTCATCATCGGTATCCTGCCCACGTACCAGACCGCAGGTATCATTGCCCCGGCCTTGCTGGCCCTGATGCGTTTCTGCCAAGGCTTAGGCTTGGGGGGCGAATGGTCCGGCGCAGCACTGTTGGCCTCCGAAACCGCTGAGGAAGGCAAGCGCGCTTCTGCTGCCATGTGGCCACAATTTGGCGCACCTTTCGGCTTCTTCTTAGCTAACGGCTTTTTCCTGACCTTGGTTGCCACCATGGATTACTCACGCGGTGACACCACCGGCACCTTCATGGAATGGGGCTGGCGCCTGCCCTTCCTCGCGTCTGCGGTCATGGTTCTCATCGGCCTCTATGTCCGCCTGCGCCTGGAAGAAACTCCCGTTTTCCAGCAGGCCGTTGACGAAGGCAAGAAGGTCAAGACCCCTATGGTGGAAGCATTCCGCATCGCCTGGAAGCCAATGATCATCGGCACCTTCGTCATGGTCTCTTGCTACACGTTGTTCTACCTGGTCACCACCTGGATTCTCTCCTACGGCATTGGTGATAAGACCAAGGAACTGGGCCTGGGAATCCCTTACCTGGAGTTCTTGGAGATCCAATTGATCTCGATCTTCATGTTCATGATCGGCATTCCCGTATCCTCGATGCTTTCGGACAAGTACGGGCGCAAGCCAATCTTGACCGTAACCTCACTCATCATGATTGCCTTCGGCTTTAGCTTCCCCTTCTTCCTCGGCATCGACAACGCTGACCGAAACTCGGTCCTCGGATTCCTCGTCGTCGGCATGTTCATCATGGGACTCATCTTCGGCCCTATGTCCGCTGTCCTCCCAGAGCTCTTCCCCACCAACGTGCGCTACACCGGTTCCGGCATCGCGTACAACGTCTCATCCATCCTCGGTGCTGCAGTAGCGCCTTTCATCGCAACGTGGCTGGTCAGCTCCTATAACGTGAATTTTGTTGGATACTATCTCATCATCGTCTGTTTCATCTCCCTCATCGCAATCATCATGATGCAGGAGCTGAAGGACCATGACCTCTCGCAGGTTTAGCCGGTCTTAACACACATACTTCTCCCCGACTTCTTCTGGTGTTACGCACCAAAGGTCGGGGAGATTTTGGTTTCGGTTCCGTCGGCGGCTTGGCCCCGGCAGCGCCGTCCCGAAAGACACCGATTGGGGGATCCAATCGTGGGAGCACTCTGCCTCTGCTTCCAAAAGCGCAGACTAGAAAGTGCATACCTGCAGGTGGCCGTCGCCAAGCATCCGGGCAGTGCTTGGCGACGACCAGCGTTCCTGCACTTTCAGGTCTGGACAAATGGAAAGGGCGGCTAGCACAGTATTTGCTAGCCGCCCATGAGATGCTGCTTTGTGAGAGAGACGCCTGCTAACTATGCAGCAACGGTCGCCCGCTTGGTCTGGGGTTCGTTGACAATGGGCTTGCGGCGCACGATGGCGGCGAAGATCGCTCCGGTGACATTGGCCCACACCGCGGCCACGACACCCGGCAGCGCCGCCTCCGGGGTAAAGAACTGCAGCGCCAAGGCCGAAGCCAATCCGGAGTTCTGCGTTGCCACCTCGATTGCCGTAGTACGCGCCGCCGCCTCGCGTTGACGGGCAAGCTTCGCCGAGTAATAGCCAAAAAGGAAGCCGATGAGGTTCTGAATGGCCACACCTGCGAAGACGACCAGGCCAACAGTGACGAGCTTGTCCTGTGATTTTGAAACCACAGCCATAACCACACCGCCGATGCCGGCAATAGCTACCCATGGCAACGCCGGCAGGACCTTGTCCACTGCCTTGCTGGCAATAACGCGCAAGAGAAGCCCGAGCCCTACAGGAATGAGCACTGTCTGAACCAGCGACCACATCATGCCGGCGCCGTCGACCTCAGCGGTCTCCCCCGCCAGCCACAGCATGAGCAAAGGCGTCATTATCGGTGAGACGAGAGTCGATACCGAGGTCATCGCCACCGACAGTGCCACATCACCCTTGGCTAGGTAAGCCATGACGTTGGATGCGGTACCGCCGGGCACAGAGCCGAGGAGGATGAGGCCGACGGTGGCGGCGTCGGAAAGCCCCAGCAGTTTTGCCACGAGTACGGCGCTGGTCGGCATGATGGCAAATTGGCAGATAACACCCAAGAAGATAGGCAACGGCCGCTTCGCCACGAGGGCCAGGTCCGGAATGGTCAAGGTCAGGCCCATCGAGAACATGATGACCATGAGCAATTGCGAGGTGTACTGCCCTATCGGTTCAAAGGTGTTGGGGCTCATGAAAGCGACAAAAGCGCAGGCAATGATGACGATTGGGAAGATATACACGGCGAGTTTCTCGCCGGTCTCCCCTTCTGCGTGTGGGTTCGTCACGGTGTCTCCTTTCCAGAAGGTGTCTCACTAGATGAATTGAGTATCCCATATGATGAACCTCACGTACCCGGTTTGGTCGAGATTTACTATCAAGCGATAGATTAGAAACATGTCCAAGCTACTAAGCCCCGATTCCTCTCGTTTCTCACGTCCAGCCGGCACCACAAGCCAGGCCGACGCCGTCCCCGCACGCTTCAAGAAGGGCTCCCCCGCCGAACTCCTCGCGGATATGAAAGCCATCGTCGGCGCAGAAAACGTGCATGGACGCCTCAGTGACCTCGTGCGCTTCTCCTCCGATGCCGGCCCCTACCGCTCCATCCCCAACATCGTGGTCTCTCCGCGCAACGCAGCGGACCTGTCTGCCTTGATGAAATATTGCGATAGCCACGATCGTCACATGACCTTCCGCGCGGCAGGAACCTCGCTCAACGGACAAGCTATGGGCGACGACATCCTCGTCGATGTCAAAACCCACTTCGGCGGCATGGAAGTACGCGAGGAAGGCCGCAAGCTGTGGTCGCGCCCCGGCGTCATTTTGGGCGATGCCCAGGCCGTGCTTTCCCGCCATGGCTTCATGCTGGGGCCGGACCCGGGTTCCACGTCCGTATGCACCATCGGCGGCGTGTTGGCGGATAACTCCGGCGGCATGCGCTGTTCTTTGGAGCGCGACAGCTACCACAGCATTGAAGAGCTCATCTTCGTCCTGCCCTCCGGCACCATCGTGGATACCTCGCGGGGCGATGAGGTCTTCCGCAGGCAGGAGCCAAAGCTCCACGCCGATCTGCTAGCCTTCCGCGACAAGCTACGCGCCAACACCGAGATGGTGGAGTTCCTGCGCACCAAGTTCTCCATTCGCAACACCAACGGCCTGCGCATCGATGCTTTCCTCGACGAGGACGAGCCCGTGCACATCCTCAAGCGCCTCCTCATTGGCTCCGAGGGCATCTTCGGTGCCATCACCGAATCCGTCATCCGCACGGTGAAGCTACCGCGCGTGAAGGCCACGACATGGGTCGAGCTGCCCAATCTCCGCGATGCCGCCAACTACGTGCACCCCATCATGGAGACCGGCGCGGAGGCCTGCGAGCTCCTAGTGGCCCCGGTGATGCGCCGCTCCGCCGAGCACTATGCGCACGCCCCGGAGTCCTGGCGCAACCTCGATGACGATGCCGCAGCACTCCTCGTGGAGGTCGGCGGCAGCGACGAGGCAGACCTGGACAAGGCCATGGAACGCCTGCGCGCAGTGCTTGCCGACGCCCCACTACTGCGCCCCCTCGAATTCCTCACCACCGCAGAAGGAATGCGCGGCGCCTGGGAGCTACGCAATGGCCTGTACGGGCTGCTGGGTGCGGATCGCCCGAATGGCACGGCCTATATCACCGAGGATGTCTGCTTCCCACCGTCGCAGGTCGGCGAAGCTGCAGCGGACCTGTTGGACTTGCAGGCCAAGTATGGCTACCCGGAATCGGTTATGGGGCACGCTGCCTTTGGCAACCTGCATTTCTTCTTCACCCCGCGCTTCGACGTTGAGGAGGAGCGTGAGTCTTATGCCGCGTTCTTGGATGATTTGGCTGAGCTGGTCATTGATAAATACCAGGGCTCGATGAAGGCCGAGCACGGCACTGGCGTCAACATGGCGCCCTTCCTGGAGCACGAGTGGGGCACGGAGGCCTTCGAGCTCTTCTGGGAAGTCAAGAACATGATCGATCCCAAGGGCATCCTCGCACCGAACGTAAAACTCACGCGCGACCAGACCATTCACCTGCGCAACTTCAAGTCCTTCCCCAAGGCCGAAAGTGAGATCAATCCCTGCGTGGAGTGTGGCTTCTGTGAGCCTGTCTGCCCCTCCCGCCACGCCACGGTGACCCCACGCCAGCGCATCGTCTTGCGCCGCGAGATGGCTCGGCAGGAAGAAGGCTCAGAAGTCCTGGCGCAGCTGCAGAAGGAGTATCAGTACGACGCCGTCGACATGTGCGCGGCCGACGGCACGTGCTCTATCCCCTGCCCGATCAGCATCGATACCGGAGCGGTCATGAAGCAGCTACGTTCTCAGCAGGCAACCCCTGCCCGCGAGAAAGTGGCGCTCACGACGGCGCAGCGCTGGGAGCTGGTAGAGAAGCTTGCCCGCGCTGGCATCGTCTCCGCCAACAAAGTTCCTCACAAGCCTCTGGAACTGGGGGCCAACATGGCGCGTAACGTAGTGGCCCCCGACTTGCTGCCGACCGTCCCGGGCCCACTTCCGAAGGCTGCATCGCGTCTGCCGGAAACTCCGCGCGAGGGTGCTGGTGCACTTTACTTCCCCGCGTGCATTAACCGTATCTTCGGCCGCCCAGCAGGGGCCGCTAAGGATTCGGTGGACCTGCCGCGCGCCATTGTCGAGCTTGGTCGCCGCGCTGGCCAGCCAGTGTGGATCCCAGAAGACGTCGCGGGCGATTGCTGCGGCACCCCGTGGTCATCCAAGGGCTACAAAGAGGGCTTTGAATATCAGGCTCAAAAGATAGTTCGCGATCTTTGGCACTGGTCGGAGCACGGCCGCCTGCCCATCGTGGTTGACGCGGCAAGCTGCACCCACGGGCTGCTCGACTCGGTTCCGGAGGCGCTCTCCCCCGCCGACCGTGAGCTCTGGGAGGACTTAAAGATCCTCGATGTCGTGGAGTGGTTGCGTGATGAAATTGCACCACACCTGCCAATCGTGAAGAGCATGGGCAGCATCGCCGTCCACCCGACGTGCTCGACAGATCACATGGGGATTAGCCAGGACCTCCTTGACTTGGCCAACCTCTGCGGTGACGCCAAGATCCCTGAGGGGGCACAGTGCTGTGGCTCCGCCGGCGACCGCGTCATGCTTCACCCGGAGCTTGTTGAGTCCGCTACCCGCGAGGAGCGCGCTTCTCTCGACGCCGAGCACTTCGACGCGTACGTCTCCGATAACCGCACCTGCGAGATGGGTCTAGAAATGATTGCGGGCAAGACCTATGACTCGATTGCAGTGCTGTTGGAGAGGGCTTCCCGTCCGGTCGTCACTCCATAGCACCATGCCGGTGGCGGCACCCCTCGTGGGAGCCCCGCCACCGGCACGTCAGTCGTGGTGGAAGCAGCTTAGAGATAGTCGTAATTGATTTCGGTGTCTGGGGCGAAGAACACGCAACCTCCCTTAATCGGGCGGAGGTAGATCGTGTCTCCCTGGTGCACGGCAATGCCGCGCGGCACCTTCACAGTGATCCGGTCACCGCGGACTGCGATGACGTCGTCCGCCGATTCCTCCCGGCCGCCGTAGACGTACAACTCGGAGCCAAGGTGCTCCACAATGTCGACCCGAACTGGTAGACCATATTGCTCACCGGGTTGGTTCACGCCAACGATTTCCCAGTTCTCTGGGCGCACGCCGACGATGACGCGATCCGATGCCACCTTCGCGGCCTGCTCCGGCGGCATGTAGTAGTCCAAAGCATGGTCCTTGCCGCCGACAACGCGACCGTCGACGAAGGGGACGTTGTCGATGAGAGTCATAGCCGGCGAACCGATAAACGTCGCCACGAACGAGTTACCCGGATTCTCATACAACGTGTTCGGCGCGTCGACCTGCTGAATGATGCCTTGTTTGAGAACGCACACGCGGTCCCCCATGGTCATGGCCTCAGTCTGGTCGTGGGTGACGTAGACCGTGGTGGTATTAAGCTCGCGCTGCAGCTGCAAGATTTGCGCACGCGTCGATACGCGCAGCTTCGCATCCAAGTTGGACAACGGCTCATCCATGAGAAAGACCTTAGGCTGGCGAACTATAGCGCGTCCCATAGCCACGCGCTGGCGCTGGCCGCCCGACATCGCGGAAGGCTTGCGATCAATGAGGTCTTCCAGTTCCAACATCTTCGCGGCATTATTCACGCGCTTTTCGATGGTTGCCTTATCCACCTTGGCGTTCTGCAAGGCAAAGGCCATGTTCTGGCGCGCTGTCATGTTGGGGTACAGCGCATAGGATTGGAACACCATGGCTACATCGCGATCCCGCGAGCGGGCTTCAGTAACGTCAGCCCCGTCGATGAAGATCTGCCCTTCGTCGATTGGCTCAAGGCCAGCGAGCATGCGCAATGTCGTAGATTTGCCGCAGCCCGAAGGCCCGACGAGTACGAGGAACTCGCCGTCCTTGATATCTAGGTTTATGCGGCTAACCGCCGGAGGCTTCTTCGGATCATAAATCCTGGAAGCTTGACGGAATTCAACTGTAGCCATGGTGTCCTTTCAAAGTATCCGAAGCGTTACTTGAGCTTCGGGGTGATGTCGCGGTCGATAACGCTCTGGGTCTCCTTCTGCAGGTCACCGAATGCGGTCTCCACGTCCTCATTACCTACGGTGATGCGATCAAGAACGCCACCGATACGCTGGCCGCCGCCTGGTACGAAGACGCGAGCATAGTCCTGCGGCTTGGTGTTCTCGTTGAGCTGCTCGATAGCGGTCTGCGCGTTCGGGTTCTCCTCCAAGAACTTCTTCTCTTCCGGATCGTCCAAGGCGTCCTTGCGCACCGGCATGTAGCCCGTCTTCTGGGAGAACTTGATGGTGTTCTCGGTATTAGTCAGGAAGTCAATGAACTTAACCGCGTTAGCCTTGCGCTCGTCAGAAATGCCAGCCGGCACGGCCAGTCCGGCACCGCCAGTCGCTGCCGAAGGACCAGGGCCCGGCAGGTAGGTGGTGATGAACGGAATCGTTGCCGTCTCCTTCAGGCCACCCAAGGAACCGGTGGACTCCAACAGACCGGAGGCCTTGCCGGAGCCGAATGCGACGGTCGGGTCAGTGGAGATTTCGATATGCCCAGCCTTGACTTGCTCCTGCAGGAACTTACCTGCCTCGATGGATTCCTTTGACGTGAAGTTCGGTTCCCATTCATCAGAGTAAGAACCACCGAAGGCCCAAATCATGCCCTGGAAGTACCAGTCGAGGTAGTTGGAGCCATCCGGAACGGTTACGGCGGGCTTGTCGAGCTTGTCCTTGATCTTGGTGGCCCACTCGTCGAACTCTTCCCAGTCCTTCGGACCACGGTCGGTAGGAAGCCCCGCTGCCTTGAGGTCATCGGTGTTCCAGTACATCAGGTTCGTGGATCGGGAGTACGGCACGCCGTAGTGCTTGTCCTTGTACTTGTAGTCTTCACGCAGGGTATCGACGTAGCTCTCCGAGTCAATGTCGTTCATCTCCCAGAGGTCATCGAGCGGCGTGGTGGCCTCATTCAGTGCGAAGTTGAACCAGGTGACGTCGGAGGCAACGAGGACGTCAGGCAGATCGCCGCCTGCGAGGGCAGCATTGAAGCGCTGCGCAACTTCCTCATAGTTGGATCCCGCGGTGACCAGCTCAACCTTGAGATCCGGGTTTTCCTTCTCAAACTCATCAATGAGCTCTTGCTCTAAGTCGCGCGAGGATCCCGGGTGATTGGACCAGAAAGTGATGGTGTTGGCATCGCCGTCATCTTTCGAGCCGTTGCTTGCGGTGGTCGATCCGCCTGCACAAGCGGTCAAGGACACGGTGGTCAGTAGTGCCGCGCAGGCAGCGACGATGCGAGTAGTGGTCTTACGAGACATGGGGAGGTTCTCCTTTGGAGGTGAAGAGTTGGGGACTTGATTGAGTTGGGCATAGAGAAAGCAGGCGGTCAGACTAACCCTTGACTGCGCCCGCAGTCAGGCCCTTGATCATCGGCTTCTGAAGAATGAGGAAGATAATGATCATGGGCAGGGTTGTCAGCACGGTGCCGGCCATCACTGGTGCCCAGTTTGTAACGCCTTCCGCGTCCTGCAAGCGGGTCAGGCCCACCGGCAGTGTGGCTGCAGCCGGTGTATCCGTAATCAGGAAGGGCCACAGGTATTGGTTCCATTCATTGACCACGGTGATGAGGACGAACGCGGACAGCGTTGGCCATGACATCGGCAGGACCACTCGGAACAAGGTGGTAAAGAAACCTGCTCCGTCCATGCGAGCGGCCTCGAGTATTTCCGGGGGCAATGACTGGAAGTGATTGCGCATGAGGAAGGCACCGAACGCCACGCCCGCCAGTGGGATGATGACGCCAGCGTAGGTATCTCTCCAACCCCACGACGCGACCAGCGAGTAGTTCGAAATAATGGTGATCTGGTTGGGAACCATCAGCGAGGCGATGATAAGCAGGAACAGTAGGTTTCGGCCGGGGAAACGAATGAATGCGAAGGCATAGGCAGTCAGAACGCCGAGGACTACCTCTACCACCGTCAGGATCAGAGTGATGATGACGGAGTTTTTCAGGTAGCTCGAGAAGCCAGAGGTCTGCCAGACGTAGGAGTAGTTTTCCGCCTCGAGCGGATTAGGCCAGAAAGAAATCGGGTCCGAGTACACGTCCTGGAAAGACTTGAAGCTGGTGATGAAGATGAAGTACAAGGGCACCATAATCATGAGTACCGTCAGTACCAAGGCGATATAGCCTATAACCTTCGTTGCTGGATGACTGTGATCAACTGGCTCGCCTTTGCGCTTGCGCTGGGCCTCGGTGATGACTGGAGCTGCGAGGGACTGTGAGCCAGGAACCGGTGGCAGCTCGCCCTTTGCTTGCGGTAGCCCCACTTGGACGGAAGCCGGAATTGCGTGGCTTTCGGACATTTACTTATCCATCCTTTCCTGCAACTTAATCTGCAGCACCGTAATGACAAGCACTACGAGGAACATGATGGTAGCTACTGCTGCGCCATAGCCGGCACGGTTGTTGATGAAGGTTTCCTGGTACACCTGGAAGACCATCGTGGAAGTTCCATAGCCGAACGGTCCACCACCGGTCATCGCATTGATGATGTCGAAGACCTGGAAGGAATTGAGCAGCACGGTAATTAACAAGAAGAAGGTGGTGCCGCGTAGCTGCGGCAGGACCACACGGAAGAAGTGTCGCGCGGCCGGGGTACCGTCAATCTCCGATGCTTCGTCAAGATCACGGCGCCGTCCTTGCAAGGCAGCCAGATAGATAACGAAGACGTAGCCTACGTTTTTCCAAATATAGGTCACCGTAATCATGAACAGAGCCCAATTCTGTTGTTGGTAAAAGTTCGGCACATCGACCCCGATGATCCCCAAGAAGTATTGGATGAGGCCGTAGTTGGGATCAAAGACAAACTGGAAGGCCACGCCAATCGCCGCACCTGCGATGACGTAGGGAGCGAAGACCATCGAACGCACCGCAGCGCGACCAAAAAGCTTTTGGTCCAGCAGCAATGCCAGAGCCAGTCCCAAAACCATCGAACCGGCCACCGCGAAGAAAGTAAAAACGACAGTGTTGAACACCACGCGTCCGGTATCCGGTGCTTGGAACCAGTCGATGTAGTTCTGAAGACCGACAAAGGTCATCGTCGGCGATGAAATATTCCAGTTAAAGAAAGAGATGCGAATGTTATCGACCAACGGCCGATAAGTGAAAAGAACGAGAAGGAGAAGGTTCGGGCCAACGAGCAATGCCGCAAGACCGATCTGTTTCCAATCGAGCTTCCGTTTGCGTGGATGACGCGCGAAGTCCTCGGAGACGACCGGCTTCTCAGTGACTGCAGGGATCGCAGCCGTTAGCCCGCTTGCCGGGGTGGAAATTGCCATGCAGAAGAAACTAGACCAAGGCAGTAAACAAAAAGTTTATTGAAAGTATTGACTTGATAAACAGCAGGAAAATTTCCGGAGCCGAGCACTCGAAAACCCATGCTGCGCGTGGGGAACATCACAAGCATCACGATGGAAGACCTCACATCACGTCGCGTTAATGAGAAAACTCCGCCGTCTCTTTAGATAGACCATTTCGGTCCATGACGGATCAGATGAGGATGTAGCCTAACGCTGGCTAACTGCGCGAAAGCACGTCGATTGCCAGCTCTGGCAGGTCGGTTGCCATGAGCGATACTCCGTTTTCGCAGCACCACTCCATGTCCTTCGGTAGGTTCACCGTCCACACGTAGGACGGGGCATCAACATCGGCAAAGAAGCCGGCGTCCCTCCGCGCTTGGTAAATGGAAGGCCCAAATCCTGTCGCACCCTCGAGCATTTCCGGGACTCCCTCATCAGGTCCAAGGAGAAGGAATGACCGCAAGGACGGTAATAAGTGTCGAAACCGAGCAATTGCTTCGGGGTTGAAGGAGATCAGGCTGAACCGTGGGTCGGCATCGAGCTGTCGGCCGCGCAGGACTTCCGCTACCGATTCCTCAAGGCGTGCACCAAAAGGAGACGGATGCTTCGTCTCTATGAGCAGCTGCTTTCCAGGGTATGACATGACGAGCTCCACGAGTTCGTCGAGAAGCATGATGCGTTGCGGATCCCCGTGGGTACCGAAATTGAGTGTGCGCAGCTCCTCTAGGGTCATGTCGCCAACAGCGCCGGCGCCATCCGACGTCCTGTCCACCGTCTGATCGTGGATAACTACGACTTCTCCGTCTTTGGTTAGGTTGACGTCGCACTCCACACCAGCCACGTCGAGCTTGAGGGCTTCATCGAAGGACCGAAATGTGTTTTCGGGGTACCAACCGTTATAACCTCGGTGCGCGATAATTCCTGGGCGCTCTGACATACTCTTATCCTCCGGTCGGCAAAGTGGATTGTGACGTTGGCGCCACCCCAGTGTAGACCGCTAACGCCGGCCGCCGCGGTGGCGGTGGGTCGCCACCACGTGCACGGCATCCAGCATGCCCAGGCTGAGCAACGCCTCGCGCAGGGCAAATTGGAAGGTCCACAGGCGTCGAAAGACCTGATCGAACCCGGCTGCCCCGGCTTCGCGGTGGCGGCCATCGAAAAAGCTGCGCTGGTAGCGAAGCGTTTCGAGGTAGTGGCTTCCGGTGTGGGTTTGCGCGATGATTCGCAGGTTGGAGCGCTTATCGAAGAGCCTATGGGTTTCTTCCAACGACGGGTATTCCAAGCCAGGCCAGATATAGGCACGCAGAACCTGAATCGCCGAACGAGCCGCCGGAGTCATCGTATCCGTGGCAAAAAGCGAAGCTAAAACCAGACGCCCGCCACTGACCAGCGAGCGGTCCAGCATCTCGACATATCGGCGGCGTTCCGGCGGCGAAAGCGTCTCCAACTTTTCGACGCTCACTATCGCGTCATACCGCCCGCGCCACTTCTTTGGGTTGGGCAAGGCCGTCTCTATGCCCTGCACGTGAACCGAATCAGCGGCGCCTTCGAGAAGCAGTTGCTCGTCGAAAAGCGCCTTCTGCTCCGTGTCGCCCGTAAGCACGTCCACCGTGGCGCGCCGGGACACCGCCTGAACCGCTACTTGCAGCCCAGTGGCTGGGTAGACTAAGAGGTGGGTTCCGGCGCCGGTGCGGGTGGCGTCGAGAAGCCACTGCGCAGCGCGACGCTGTGCGTCGCCCAAGTCTTCACGGTCCGTTGATGCCGGCTCGGTCACCGTGGTTACATCGACGAAGTGTTCTTTGGGTTCTTTTCTGCCCGCACGCGCGCTATAGCTACGCACCGCCTCGCGCACCGTAGTGGGTACGCCACTTGCAAAAATGCCGCCCGAATGGCTCAGCGAGTCACCTGCGTACAGTTTCACAACGTCAAGTGGTAGTTCACCAGGGCTCGATGTCTCCACGGCAAGCTCCTTGGCCTTCGGCCGATAACCCACCTCCACCAGCCGCGTGAGGACTTTGACAAGGCGCTCAGAATCGGGAGTTGTCCACTCGCCTGCCATATAAGACTCGGCCAGGCCCAGCCAGCCCGAATCGGCGGTGCGGGAGAAAAGGGCGTCGTGAAGCACGGTGACATCTGGGTCTTCGCCTTCCAGCTCTACCCCAGCCTTGGAACAGGCCTGCGCGAACTCCGCCTCAGCCCGGCCAGCTTTCATACGCAGTAGGCGCGGTGAAGGGACAGTAGCCACACCGGGCCACACCGCAGCATCGATCGAAGCCAAGTGGGGATACACGCTCAAGTCAGCCTTCCTCATCGCACGCATGTGTCCTCCCAGACTAAAGCCAACGGGGCCCGCACGGGTGGAGGCGCGGCCCAAAAAGCCAGTTAATAACCCATAAAGTATGCATGTACCGCTAGAAAGGTTTAGACTGACTCGGGTAAAATAATCTGGCTTTCTTAAGGAAGGTAATCAAACACCATGGCGCAAACTCCCCACCGTCCTAGTAACGGCCGCCACCACGTCGTTGTTATCGGTGCCGGCTTCGGCGGTATCAACGCCGTCAAGAAGCTCAAGGACGCGGATGTTGAGATCACCCTCATCGACAAGAAGAACCACCACCTCTTCCAGCCGATGCTCTACCAGGTAGCCACCGGCGTCATTTCCGCCGGCGAGATCGCCCCGTCTACCCGTCAGATCTTGCGTCACCAGGACAACGTTAACTTTGTCAACGGTGAGGTCACCGACGTCAATATCAAGGATCAGACTGTCACCGCGGAACTCGATGGCGCTGTTCGTACCTACGGCTACGACTCCCTCATTGTGGCAGCCGGCGCTGGCCAGTCTTACTTCGGCAACGACCACTTCGCCGAGTATGCCCCGGGCATGAAGACGCTGGATGATGCCCTAGAGATCCGCTCCCGCATTATCTCCGCTTTTGAGAAGGCGGAGCTGGAAGAGGATCCTACAAAGCGCGAGAAGCTGCTGACCTTCGTCATCGTGGGCGCTGGCCCGACCGGCGTTGAGCTGACCGGCCAGATTGCCGAGCTGGCACAGCGCACCTTTGCTGGCGAATACTCCAACTTCGGTTCCTCCTCCGCCAAGATTTACCTCTTGGACGGCGCTCCGCAGGTCCTTCCGCCGTTCGGCAAGCGCCTCGGCCGCAAGGCTCAGCGCACGCTGGAGAAGCTGGGCGTTGACGTGCGCCTCAACGCCATGGTTACCGACGTCACCGCTGACGCCGTCACCTACAAAAACATGAAGACCGAGGAAGAGGTCACCATCGAGGCCGCGACCAAGATCTGGTCCGCAGGTGTCGCCGCTTCCCCGTTGGGCAAGGTCATCGCTGACCAGGCTGGCGTGGAATCCGACCGTGCCGGCCGCGTCTCCGTCAACGAGGACCTCACGGTTGGCGAGTACAAGAACGTCTACATCGTCGGCGACATGATTTCCCTCAACCGCCTTCCGGGCGTGGCCCAGGTGGCCATCCAGGGCGGCAACCACGTGGGCAAGCTCATCGAAGCCAAGATCGATGAAGAGTCCACCGCGAACGAAGCCGAGCCGTTCGAGTACTTTGACAAGGGCTCAATGGCCGTCATTTCCCGCTTCAACGCCGTCGTCAAGCTGGGCAAGACCGAGTTCGCAGGCTTCCCGGCGTGGATCTCCTGGCTCGGCCTGCACATCTTCTACATCGTTGGCTTCCGCAGCCGTACCCTCGTGGCGCTGCACTGGATCCTCAACGCCTTCTCGCGCGACCGCGGCAACCTGGAAATCACCCAGCAGCAGCGCGTCGCTCGCAACGTCATTGACCGCGACCTTCACTAGGTTCTACGCTCTTTAAGGGCGAGAGGAATCACCCTCTCTCCTTTTTCTTTGACCACATACGGTAGAACGGAAGAAGTCCCTAGCGTAAAGGAGAAAACCGTGAACCGTCCTGCCCTTCCTCGCGTCCTCAGCATTGCTGGCACCGATCCCACGGGAGGGGCGGGAATTCACGCTGACCTTAAGTCCTTTGAGGCGGCCGGCGCCTATGGCATGGCAGTGGTGACGGCCCTCGTCGCGCAAAACACGCAAGGGGTGCGCGCCATCCACACCCCTCCGGTGGAATTCCTGCGCGAACAACTGGCAAGTGTGAAGGAGGACGTGACTATCGACGCCCTCAAGATCGGCATGCTGGGCTCGGTGTCCATCACCGAAACGGTGAGCGAATTCGTCTCTACTCTGCCCGAGGGGGTTCCCATAGTCTGCGATCCGGTCATGGTCGCCTCCAGCGGCGACCGCCTACTCGAGCCGGATGCAGAGCGTGCTGTGCGCGAACTCGCCCGCCGCTCCACCGTGGTCACGCCGAACTTGCCGGAGCTCGCTGTCCTCGCGGACGTCGCACAGCCGCGTACCCTCGAGGAAGCAATCGATATCGCTACTCAGTGGGCTCACGACAACGGGACCTGGGTCGTGGTCAAGGGCGGACACCTCGACGGCGCCCGAGCCGATAATGCAACGGTAAGCCCGTCCGGCGCGGTAACCCGCGTGCCCTGCCCGCGGATTAACACGAAGAACACCCACGGCACCGGCTGCTCGCTCTCCTCCGCGCTCGCAGCGCGTTTAGGGGCGGGGGAAGCACTCGACGAGGCATTGGTATGGGCCACCGAATGGCTCCACGAAGCGATAGAAAATGCTGATGCGCTTCACGTCGGTCGCGGGCACGGCCCCGTTGACCATGGACACCGACTGCGGCGCCTCGCCGCAGGAGCGCAGCGCTAACCCAATAGGTCTGCGCCGGGGCGGGTAAGCACGGCCACCATGAAGGTGGAGTTCTCCTTAAAGACCTTCATGTCCCAGGACGCGAAGATGAAGTCGACTCGGTAGCCCACCGCGCGGGCGAGGTCGAGGAATTCATCGAAGCCCCAACCACGACCTTCGCCAAAACCAACGACGAACCGACCACCCGGGCGCAAAGCGTTAAAGACGTTGCGCAGTGCGGCCTCACGTCCTTCGATGGCAATGAAGGTCATCACGTTGCCCGCAGCCACAGCGATGTCAAAGTTGCCCTCCGGGATTTCCTCTTCCGAAAGGTCCCCCACTTCCCAACGGGCCTCCGGATAATCATTGACCGCATGCTCGATCAGGATGGGATCGACGTCCACGCCCAACACCGTGTGGCCGCGCTTTGCTAACTCACCGCCGAGGCGCCCGGAACCGCAGCCGGCGTCGAGGACGCGGGAGTGGCGTTCACTCATGGCGTCGATAAGCCGGGCTTCCCCATCGATGTCCTTGCCCTGGGCCCGAAGTGTCTTCCACTTCCGCGCAAAGTTATGGGAATGGGCGGGATTCGCTGCAGTAACTTCTTTCCAGGTAGGCATGACAACGATTATATGCCCTTACAGGTGTAAGCTTTAGCCGCCATTACAAAACCTCTATACGAAACGAAGGAGGCTGAGACACGATGCCATCTGTACCGTCACCATTCAAGCCACGCAAGAAAAACACTTCCGACGACAGTGCACCGAGTTTTTCCGTGCCCGTCGAGCGTGCCATTGAGCACTGCCGCGTGTTCGTCGATGGCGAGGCTCTTCCCGGTGAGTTTTCGCCGCACAGCGCGCTGCAAACCGTGGAAGAGTACGGACGCGGCTTCGTGTGGGTAGGCCTCTACGAGCCGCTCGAATCACAGATGACGAAGGTAGCGGCTGAGTTTCGTATCCACGAGCTCATCGTCGAGGACGTCGTCCAAGCACACCAGCGCCCGAAGCTGGAACGCTACGATGACCAGCTGTTCGTGGTGGCGCGGTCGGTGAACTACCGGGATCACGACGAGGTAGCCGATAAGCGCCAGATTATTTCCACTGGTGAGATGCAGATGATCATCGGTGACACATTCATCATCACGGTGCGTCACTCGGCGAAGCTACCCAACTTGGCCTACGTGATCGAGGATGAGCAGGACCTCGTCGAACAGGGCCCCGTGTCCCTAGCGTGGAAGATCTTAGACATGATGGTGGACCGCTATTCGGAGATCTGCCGCCTCATCGCCATCGAGGTCGACGAGCTCGAGGAAGAAATCTTCACTCCGAATTCGCTGCCGAACATCGATCGCATCTATATGTTCAAGCGCGAGATTCTGGAGATGAAGCACGCCATCGTGCCACTTTCGCCTGCTTTGCGCTCGATGGTCTCTGACCACAAGGATCTCATTCCGAAGACGATTCGCTCCTATATCCGGGACGTCAACGATCACCAGCTGGTGGTCCAGGACCACGTGTCGGGGTTCGATGAGCGCTTGACCTCGCTTATCGACGCCTCCGTGGCCAAGATCAGCATGCAGCAAAACTCCGACATGCGCACGATTTCCGCGGTGGTTGGCATGTGGGCCGCACCAACGCTTGTCGCGGGTATCTACGGTATGAACTTCGATGTCATGCCGGAGCTGCATTTTCCTTGGGGCTATTACGGCGCAATCGGCCTCATGGTGTTAGTTGTGGCCGGAATGTGGTGGTGGTTCCGCCGCAACAACTGGTTGTAAGAGGCTACTGCACCACCATCGTGCGCAGCGTGGACGCGGCGAGGAGCACATCCCCCTGGCTGATCTTAACCTCCCACAGCTGCGTGCGGCGCCCCTTGTACAGCGGTGTAGCAACGGCGGTCACCGTGCCCGAAGCCACCGGCTTGAGGAAATCCGTGTTGTTGTTGACACCGACAACGGGCTTGCCTGCGAGGATTAGGCTGCCGACGGATGCAGTCGATTCCGTAATTGTGCAGTACAGACCCCCATTTGCAACGCCCCAAGGCTGGTGGTGATCTGGGACGACTTCCACCTCAGATCGAACCTCGTCTGCAGAAATGTGCGTGTAGCGCAGGCCAATAAGCCCTGCGAGCCCCTGCGGGTTGGAGTTGATCAACTCGAGTTCTTCCGCGTTGAGCGGACGCGACTGGGAAACGGCCAAGAGCTTTTCAAAGATTTCAGAGTGGTTCATGCCACAACAGGTTAGTGGAATTCGGTGACGTAGGATGGTGAACATGACTCAAAGTGCTGAAAAGACAGATCTCGCTCAGATTGGCGTTGTGGGGCTTGCTGTGATGGGCTCCAACCTTGCGCGAAACTTTGCTCGCAACGGCAACACGGTCGCGGTGTACAACCGCAGCCCGGAAAAGACTCGCGCGCTCATCAGCGAGCACGGCGATGAAGGAGCGTTCATTGCCTCCGAGAACGTCGAGGACTTCGTTGCCTCCCTCGAGCGCCCGCGTAAGGCGATCATCATGGTTAAGGCTGGCGCGGCTACTGACGCCGTCATCGAGCAACTCACCGAAGCCATGGATGAGGGTGACATCATCATCGATGGCGGCAATGCACTGTTCACGGACACCATTCGCCGCGAGAAGGAGGTGGCCGCTAAGGGCCGTCACTTCGTCGGCGCAGGCATTTCCGGTGGTGAGGAAGGCGCGCTCAATGGCCCGTCCATCATGCCTGGTGGCCCAGCTGAGTCTTGGGAGACCTTGGGACCAATCCTCGAGTCCATCGCCGCTAATGTCGACGGTACTCCGTGCGTGACCCACATCGGACCCGATGGCGCTGGCCACTTCGTCAAGATGGTGCATAACGGCATCGAATACGCCGACATGCAGGTTATCGGTGAGGCTTACCAGTTGCTTCGTTATGGTGCGGGCATGGAACCGGCTGAAATCGCCGAAGTCTTCCGCGAATGGAACGCCGGAGACCTAGACTCCTACCTCATTGAGATCACCGCCGAAGTACTAGCACAGAAAGATCCGGAGACAGGTGCCCCGCTTGTCGACGTCATCGTGGACGCCGCCGGTCAGAAGGGCACCGGCCGCTGGACCGCCATTAATGGTCTCGAGCTGGGCGTGCCGATCACCGGCATTGCGGAATCCGTTTTCGCGCGTGCGCTCTCTTCTGCCACTGCTCAACGTGCAGCTGCCCAGGAAGGCCAGCTGCCTTCCGGAACCATTGCCGAGCTCAATGTGGACAAGGCTGAGTTCGTCGAAGACGTTCGCCGTGCACTGTATGCCGCGAAGCTCATTGCCTACTCCCAGGGCTTCGATGAGATCAAGGCTGGCTCCGAGGAGTTCGGCTGGAACGTGGACCCACGCGATTTGGCCACCATCTGGCGCGGTGGATGCATCATTCGCGCGAAGTTCCTCGACCGCATCCGTGAGGCCTACGACAACAATGCCGACCTGCCTGCCTTGATTCTGGACCCGTACTTCAAGGGCGAGCTGGAGAACCTCATCGACCCCTGGCGTCGCGTCGTGGTTGCTGCAACGCAGCTGGGCCTGCCGGTTCCGGTGTTTGCCTCTTCCCTGTCCTACTACGACAGCTTGCGCGCCGAGCGCCTCCCAGCTGCTCTGATTCAGGGCCAGCGCGATTTCTTCGGCGCCCACACCTTCAAACGTGTGGACCGCGAGGGCACGTTCCATATCGAATGGTCAGGTGACCGCTCGCTTACCGAAATGTAGCTGCTAAGCCCCTCACCTGAGAGGCTTTTCTTATCCCTCCGCTACCCGCGACCAGAATTTTTCTTCTTCCGGTTGCGGGGTGTAGAGACCTGTTTTAGTCTCTGTGCCCATGGGGGATATCGAAACCTACATCCGCCTTCGCAATTCGGGGATTGCGTTGGTGGAAAACATTCCTGGCTCACCTGATGAGCTCCGCGCGCTCGGCGCTTCTGCTTCCG
>NZ_KV799872.1:0-660 GCF_001810085.1 Corynebacterium sp. HMSC072A02
CCACTACGTGTCCACGATTTGCGGGCAACCCCAGAGCGTGAAAATCAGGCTGGTCGTAGGCCATCGTCCGTTTACTCCGGCCGTCGCTGAATCGATCATCGAACCATCCAGGTGGAAGTTGACGGAAACGCTCTAGAGTTAGTTCCTCATCGTTGATGACTTTCTTTGCTCGGGATACTTCTCGTCGTGAACATCCCAATGCGTGTGTGATCTGCGCGTAGCTAGCACCATCAAGGCACATCGCGATGATCTGTTTGAAGTTGGCCACAAGGACCAGCTCCTTCCAAGTAGAAGTTGACGCAACACCACCGGATCGTGGTGCCGCCAACATCAACTATGAAAGAAACCGGCCCTTCCGGTTTTAGAGTGCGTTGATTTTGTCCTGTAGTTGTCCGGAGTGGATCAGGCACCGCAAGATGTAGTGGTTGAGGTTTTTGAAACCTAGGGCGATGCCGCGTAGGTGTTCGAGTCTGCCGTTGATTGCCTCGACGGGGCCGTTGGATGCACCGATATCAAAGTAGGCGAGCACATCTTTGCGTCGTCGCCATAGGGTGCGTCCTAGTTGGGCGAGCTCTTCTAGGCCTTGTGGTAATCCTTTGCGCAGGGTGTGGATGATGCGTTCCATGAGCTTTTTGCCTTCCGATTTCCTCGGATGCGCGT